>NZ_JBFRKI010000047.1:0-38977 GCF_041469245.1 Vibrio sp. 10N.286.51.B11
CGCGATGAACCTTTTTATTTACTTAGCGTTTTATGTAGCTAAGCTTAGACTTTCTTGAAGATGATAGAGGTGTTGATTCCACCAAAAGCAAAGTTGTTGCTCATCAAGTATTCAACATCCAATTCGCGACCTGAGCCCGTGATGTAATCGAGCTTGCCGCACTGTTCATCGACATTCTTAAGGTTTAGGGTTGGGCTGAACCAACCGCTATGCATCATCTCTAGGCTGAGCCACGCTTCAATTGCACCACATGCACCAAGCGTATGGCCAAAGTAACTCTTAAGAGAGCTGATTGGTACTTCACCAAAGATATTCGCTGTCGCGTTACTCTCTGCAATATCACCTTTTTCAGTCGCAGTACCGTGCGCAGAAACATAGCCAATCTTCTCAGCTGGAAGTTGTGCGTCTCTCAATGCTTTCTCCATACAGATTTGCATGGTTTCCATCTGAGGTTGAGTCACATGAGCCGCATCACAGTTGCTCGCAAAACCTATGATTTCTGCGTAGATCTTTGCGCCACGAGCAACAGCATGTTCGTACTCTTCAAGGATCAGGGTTCCAGCGCCTTCGCCGATAACCAAGCCATCACGCTCGCTGTCGTATGGGCTAGGGGATTTCTTGGGTGTGTCGTTTTTTAAACTGGTAGCGAAAAGGGTATCGAAAACGGCAGACTCAGTTGGGCATAACTCTTCACCACCACCGGCAACCATTACGGTTTGGTAACCATGCTTGATCGCTTCATAGGCGTAACCAATGGCTTGGCTTCCTGAAGTACAGGCGCTGCTGGTGGGAATCACGCGGCCACGCAGACCAAAGAACAGACCTACGTTTACCGCGGCTGTGTGTGGCATCATTTGAACGTAAGTGGTTGCTGTGATTGCTCGTGTCGACTTCTCGTTCAGCATTACTCCGAAAGCACCAACCGCATCGGTACTGCCAGTTGAAGAGCCGTAAGCGATACCAGTTTCGCCATTGGTCAATACATCGTGACCAATTAAGCCGGCTTGCTCCAATGCATTCTCAGTCGCAACGGTAGCTAGGCGTGATACACGGCCCATGCCACGCACTTGCTTACGCTTGTAGTGTTTAGGCAGTTGGAAGTCATCAATAGGCGCGGCAAGTTTTGTGTTGAGACCATCATATTGCTCGAAGCTTGGCATATATTGAGTCGCATTTTCACAGGCCTTTAGCTTAGGCTCTATCTGTTGCCAGTCGTTACCAAAAGCAGTAACACCAGACATTCCAGTTACAACAACGCGGCGGGTCATACTAAGCCTCCATTTACTGAAATCACTTGGCGAGTTACGTAGCCTGCAATATCAGACATTAGGTAGCTGACTAGGCCGGCTACTTCTTCCGGCTCACCCATACGGCGCAGTGGTACTTGAGGAAGTGCATGATCTTTCACGTGCTCGTCAACCATACCTGTGTCAATTAAGCCAGGAGCGACACAGTTTACCGTGATCTTGCGTTTTGCGAGTTCTAGAGCAAGAGACTTAGTTGCGCCAATCACCCCCGCTTTTGCTGCAGCATAGTTAGTTTGACCACGGTTACCCATAATGCCGGATACCGACGCTAGAGTGACGATACGGCCACCTTTACGCTTTTGAACCATAGGCATTACACAAGGGTGAAGTACGTTGTAGAAGCTATCTAGGTTGGTATGGATCACACCATCCCACTCTTCTTCCGTCATCGCGGGGAATGCAGTGTCACGAGTAATGCCCGCGTTGTTCACTACACCATAGTAAGCACCATGTTCAGCGATATCAGACTCAAGCTTTTCGCGACACTCGCTTCGTTTGCTGATATCAAATTGAATAAGACGTCCAGCGCCACCCAGTTCTGTGATCGACTTTAGCGTCTCTTCAGCACCTTGCTTGTCACCCATGTAATGAACGGCGATTTCAAACCCGTCTTTCGCGAGTTGAATAGCGATCGCTTTACCAATACCTTTACTGGCACCAGTGACTAAAACCTGACGGCTCATGATGGGCTCCTAGTTTTCATTTCTTGTAATTTTTGTTCGGTCGGCACGTAGACGTTGAGTTGGCATTGAGCCACTAACTCACCTCGGTCTTCGACTCTTGCGGTAAACACAGCCATACCGCTGTCTTCCATCATCTGTTCGGCGTAGATATCAAGGGTCTGACCTTGAGTAAACTCATCACACAGTGATTTATAGCGACGAGAGCCGAGTAAGAATCCGATTGGGGGCGTGGTGCCGTTTTTAAGTGCGTGATATCCAGACCATGCCGCTACAGACTGCGCCATAAACTCGATTCCAACATATGCTGGTACCGTTTGAGATTCGGCGTCAAAGAACAGATTATGGTCACCAATATCGACCTGACAGTGGATCGACAACGCCTCTACGCTGATAGCACGATCGATTAATATCATCGGATCATCGTGAGGGAGAAGTTGGTCTACAGAAGGGATATCAGTCATTTACTACACCAAAAATCAGGCTAATGTTGTTGCCACCAAAAGCAAACGAGTTGCTTAAGATGTTCTTTGCTTTAAGTTTCTGTGAACAGTTTACCAAATCAATCTCAATATCTTCAGCTTTATCCTGACATTTTTGTAAGGGAAGCGGTAAGTCATATTTCAAAATATGCCACGCAATTGCAGCCTCAATCGCACTTGCTGCGCCTAGAGTATGCCCGGTCAGCGGTTTGGTAGAACTGACGGGAACCTTGTTTGCAAAAATACGATGAATGGCTTTACTTTCCATCGAGTCATTGAGTGGCGTTGCTGTACCATGTGCATTGATATAACCAATGTCTTCTGCGTTTAACTGTGCAGAATGTAACGCTTTTTTCATTGCTTGTTCAGCACCATTGCCTTCAGGGTGAGGCGCTGAAATGTGGTGTGCATCAGAGCTGTCCCCACAGCCCAATAAGGCAATGTTTGACGTGTCTTGTGCTGCATTAACACCGGCTAACTTTGTTTTGCTGAGCAACATAAATGCCGCTGCTTCTCCTATGTTGATACCTTCTCGGGTTGCACTAAATGGCTTACAATGTGTTGTTGAGAGTGCTTCAAGACCGTGGAAACCATTGAGTGTCAGCTTACACAATGTATCCACACCACCCACTAACACGGCATCAGCCATACCTGAATCTAATAAGCGCTGGGCGGTCAGAAATACGCGGCCACTGGATGAGCAAGCCGTAGATATGACGTAGTTTGGCCCCGTTAATGCGCAATACTGGCTAACGAACTCTGAGGTATCACCAAGCTCTTGTTTTGAGTAATGGTAATCTGCTGGAAACTCGCCGTTTGCCAATTTTTGTTTGAAGACTGCTTCACCATCGGAGATCCCAGATGTGCTGGTGCCAATAACAACAGCAATTCTATCTGCGCCAAACTGAGATTTGGCTTGCTCGATAGAATCTTCAATTTGGTGAAGAGCCGACAGCGCCAGTTGATTGTTGCGAGTGGCGTATTGCGTAAGATCTGAAGGAATCGGTGGTAGTTCACCCGCGATCTGACCAACGACAGTGTGTTTACCATCGTTCAGCATATCGTGCACTTCGACCATATTTGATTCACGCTCGTCTTTTAGACAGCCATGAATATCGGCAATCTCTGAGCCTAGCGCTGAGTGGAAACCACAGTCTTGGATGTAAATAGGCATAGTGTTCAACTCTTACTTGGATTGTCGACAATCGTTGAGTTCAACGTTTGTACGGTGATGTTGTAGCCCAGGGTCAAATGTTTGAAAACAATGTCGCCTGCCGTTTTGTGTGTACCAGGATCTGTTTGGTAATCAATTTGAATGATTGCCTGTTGGTTTTCATCAAATACGGTTCTTGTTTTGTCGGTATCGACTAGGTGCCAACCTATGCTTTGTAAAGGCTGAGCCCATGCTTCAGCCGGCCATAAGGTAAGCATTAAATTAAATAGCACCTGTTCAGGTTGTGGCAAAGTTGCGCCAAGCCCAGACAAAACCTGCGTATCAATTACTTGATTCTGGTATTGCAGCGATAGAATGCGAGTACCCCAAGAGGAGAACCCCGCCAAAACCACTTTACCTGGTGTGACTTCGACTTGAACCGGAAGCTGCTGTGTATCATTTTCCCACGTAGCGCTAATCAACTGACTGGCTGTTAATGAGTATCCCAGTTCAGCTGGCAGTGGTAGTGCTAGATCGGTGTCTTGATCGATAGACACGCTCGCACCACTTGGCTGCTGAGAAACCATCGAGCAGGCACTCATTAGAATGCCCACTAGTATGGCGAAGGTTACCTTTAATGTCTGGATCATCTAAAAGCCTCTCGAGTAATTGGTCCTTCTACGTTTTTACTACTGTTGATCGCGAGTGGAGAAAGCAGCCAAGCGACAAAGATCCCTGTCAGAACCGTCACCCCGAAGCTATGAATAGCATGAGTCTGGCTCAGCGACAGTAAGCCGAATGAAAGTAGTGTTGTGAGACCTGACAAGGTGATCGCTAATAAGGTGCTCAGCGATTTCTTTTGCTCAGCAAAGAACAGGGTGTAGTCTATGCCAATCCCTAAAATCAGAATCAAACCAAGCAGGTTAAATAGGTTCAGTGTCGAGCCTAAAATGCCCGTGACCGCCAAACCTGCTACGCCTGCAATCAATGAAGGCAACAGCATTAACAGGCTTTGCTTCACACCATAGCGCCAGCCTAACAGCATGCCAATAGCTGCCAATGCTATCAATAACAGCTCGGTAATCTTGACGCGGTACTCAGCAAAAAGAGAGGAGATTTCATCCGCTTTATTGAGGTGTTTCACACCTTGCTTCTGAGCAAAATCTGACTCCAACCACTGTGAGAACAGCTCAGCATCAGTGACGTCTTTTATCAAAATGACCGACGCTGCTTGCCCGTCGATAGGTTTTAACCAAAGTGGTCGAACAGGCTCTGAGACTGGAGACTCCAAAAATCCAGATACCGTGATTGGTTCGAATTTTGGTAGTTCTGGAAACGTAGACCAACCGAGAGAGCTTTGTAATATATGGCTTTGTTGACTATAGAGTTGTTCAACCAACTGATAGTTATCATGCTGTTCTTGTTTACTTAACAAGTGTTGATTGATGCTGCGATACCCGGAGATACCTTGGCTATTGACCAGCGAATCTAAGCTTGTGGTGATTTCTGTCAATTTTTTGAGTAGCTTTTGGTCGCTCTGAGCTGTGACCAAAAGCATATTTTGACCACTGCCTAACCCTGATATCTCAGTAATGGCTTGCTCTTGTTGTTTGAGTTGTTCGGGCATAGCCTGAAGCTGGCGAATATCGTCGTCGTAACGAATTTGACTGAGTGACATCAAGCTAACGACAGTCACTGTTAACGGTAAGCCAATTCTAAATTTTTGGTTGCTCCAAAGGCTTAACCAAGTATGCCAAAGTTTCGACAGGGGAAGAGGGCGCTCTTGGCCTGGTTTTACCGCTAAAACGGGGTACCAGCACACCACACTGGCGTAAGCTGCGATCAGTCCAATCGACGAAAACAGAGCCAGTTGCTGCAAGCCTGGGAATGGCGCAACCAGTAGCCCTAAGTATCCGATTAAGCTGGTGATTAAACCTAGAGTGATGGCAATGAAAATATGCTTTAGGCCTTTATCGCTCTGCCAGTGGCTTCCTGCGGCCAAACGGTCAGTGAGATAGTGAAAAGAGTAATCGATGGATACGCCAATCAAGCTAGCGCCAAACACCAAGCTGAATAGATGCACCTTACCAAAGATAGCGACAGTGCTTGCCAGTGCAACCAATAATCCTGTACTGATTGAGAGTAAAGATAAGGCAAGTGGTAGCGCACTACGAAATGTCAGCCACACCAATAAAATAACGCCTGCCAATGAGCCCAAACCAATGGTACTGATTTCTGATTTCGCGCTTTCGGTACCGTAATTGGCGTAGAACACCACACCAGTATGCTGCACCTTGACGCCAAATTGTTTTTCGACCTCGCGCTCAATTGAATCAAGATCTGGAAGTTGTTCTTGAATCGCCAAGCTATAAGGTGAGTCCGCCAGAGTAGCCGTGACTAAAATATGAGTTTGCTCATTCGACTGGGCCGTGAGATAGCCCTCTTTCAGAACAAAGTTACTTGATTGGACGCCAATAGCACTGATGTAGTCGCGAAATAACAAGAATGGGTCGAGAGATAACTCTGCTGCAGTGACGCCTGAGAATGGATTGTACAGAGACTGAATGACATATTGAGCTCGCGAATCAGGCGAGTGTGTCAGCGTCTCTTTTTGTTGTTGGGTCAGCAGTTGAGATCGGTGACGAAAATAGAAATCGCTCCACTGGCTTTGAGTGCTGGCGTTGATTTTACCTTGAACTTGCTTAAACAGAGTTGGCTGACTTGAAAAAGTTCTTTGGTTGAGAGCTTTTTCAAAAGCGTCGGTCGCAACCATGGTTTGTTCGATATCGGGAGCGCTTATGATAAATACCACTTGCTCGCTCATCGAGCTGGATATCTGCTGAAAGGCTTGCTCTACCATTGGGTCTTGCTGGTTTTCGGGCAGTAACTTTAGAATGTTGCTTTCAATCGGTACCGACGAAGAAAAAGCGAATTGTTTGGTCAACAACCCGCTAAACAGCATTACAACAACAAGCCAAACAAGGGCAAGACTAGAGTTGGAATTGTTTCGCTTCAGCATCTGATAATACTTCCGGTAGATGGCTTAACTGACTGAATTCGATCACTGTGCTATCTCCACGAATCTCTTTCAACTCAATACGTTCAATATCGCTGTTGCCTTGCAGCGTGATAGCCTCAAACACCGCATTCATCGGTGCATTTTTGGGCTTTAGAGTCAGTGTCCATGCTTGTACATTTTCATCAGAGCTGGTGTTAGTTGCGGGCTCAAAATTGAGTGCGAACTGTTCCTGAAGTTTTTGCGTGTCCCCATGAAACACTGACAAGAAGATATGGCTGAAATAAAACGCCATTGGATTTTCTTTGTCGGTGATGATTTTTGCGGGTTGATCGGCAAACCTTTGGCTCAGTTTGTTATCGGTGAGCACTAAGTTCACGGGAAACGGAGTGGTTTGTGTCCAGAGTAAGCCACTTGATTTGTCTAACAGAAATGTACCTTGTGACGTTAAAGGCTGGGCGAACATCTCCATATTGCGTGTTTGAGTGAACTCACCACGCACAATACTATTTTCGCTGAGCACCGTCTGCAGCTCTGAAATAGAATTGACAGCAGCAGAGTTTTCTTTGGCGCTTACAAGGCCGCTTGCCATCATCGCAGTAAGTCCAATTAGCGCGATATTGATGTATTTGCGACTGCGTTTAAACAGATTCATGGTTCACCTGCTGTGGGTTAGAGGTTTGTGTTTGATGTTCAGTTGCTAGAGGTAAGCAACCAAATTGGTGCCAGTGTTCGACTTTGTCAGTAAACACTTTGGGTGAGGCAAAGCACATCTCTTGTTCTTCGATGGTGACGGCAACCTGCATGGTGTGAGCACGTGTCATTCGAGCACCGGTTAGAGCATCATGAATTTCATAATCGACGCGCAGGCGATTTTCCCACTCGGTGAGTTTCGCCGTTACCTTAATCTTGTGATTAAACGGTATCGCCTTAATGTATTTCACGCGGGTATCGATGATAGGCCACATGTAGCCAGAATCCTTCATCTCATGGTAGTTGTACTCAATCTTATCCATCATGATGCGCCTAACTTCTTCAAAGAATCGGAAGTAGTTGCCGTGATAGATCACGCCCATTGGGTCGGCATCTTGGAATGAGGTGATAAGCGTCACCTCAGATTGTAATGGGTGAAGGATTTCAGACATAAATCGCTCTCAACAATATTGCGTAAAGGGTTGGCTACTTTATGAGTAAAGTGACCAGTGCTGACTTTGAATACGAGCAATGAAGTGGCGTAGATCGCCTTCAAGTGGTCGATCTTCTACGATAAATTCAAACTCCTTAAGCACTTCGTCGCGAATGTGCTTGAGGTTCTCACTCATGTGGTGCTCATCAAGCTCATTGTGGCGCTTACGAAGTTCGAGTGCTTGTGTCCCCGCCAGTAGTGACGCTGCTGCCACTTGTTCGGTTAGCTCTAGAACGCGTAAACAGTCACGAGCTGCGATGGTGCCCATACTCACTTTATCTTGGTTGTGACACTCAGTTGAGCGAGAGAATACGCTTGCTGGCATGGTGTGTTTCAATGCTTCTGCTGTCCAAGCTGAAACGCCAATCTGTACTGCTTTAAAGCCGTGGTTGATTGGCTTACGTTCGCCTTCAGCACCCGTTAGGTTGAATGGCAAACCGTTGTTGAACTTGTAGTCCATCAGCTGAGCCATTTGACGGTCAAGCAGATCAGCAAGGTTCGCAACTGCAGTTTTTAACGTATCCATCGCCATTGCAATGTGTCCACCGTAGAAGTGTCCACCGTGCAGTACGCGCTCATTATCACCATCGATAATTGGGTTGTCGTTGGCACTGTTTAGCTCGTTCTCGATCATTTGGCGTAGCCAAGGCAGAGAGTCTTGAACCACGCCGATAACATGTGGAGCACAGCGCAGAGAGTAACGATCTTGGAGGCGATCACTGTTACGTGGCGGGCGATCCGCTTGCAGATCATCACGCAGCCATGCAGCAACTTGTTGTTGACCAGGATGAGGTTTGACTGCAAACAGCGCTTCATCGAAATGGAAGTCATTGCCGTGCATACCGACTGATACCATAGCGGTGATCTTAGTTGATAGCTGAGCTAGATATTCCGCACGCTTGTAAGCGATACAAGCTAATGCCGTCATTACAGACGTACCATTCATCAACGCCAAGCCTTCTTTTGGCTTAAGTTTGATAGGGCTAATTCCTAACTCTTTGTAGACGTCACTGGTTGGGCGCACTTCACCTTTGTAGATTACATCACGCTCACCAATCAGTGCTGCGGCTAAGTAAGACAGAGGTGTTAAGTCGCCACTGGCACCCACCGATCCTTCTTGAGGAATGCGTGGTGAGATGTCTTGGTTGATTAGGGTAACGATCTGGTTGAGTAGATCGTGAGTCACACCAGAGACACCTTGTGATAACGAACAAAGACGAGTTGCAAGGACTGCACGAGCTTGTTCGTGAGACAATATTTCACCTAAACCACAGCCGTGAAAACGTGTTAAATGCAGTGGTAGCTCGTCAACTAGGTTTGGCGGAATCGCAACCGTACATGAGTCACCGTAACCCGTCGTTACACCGTAAATCACACCTTCTTCTTTCAATAGGCGTTCTAAGAAAGCGACACCACGGTCGATCTTAGATGTGAATGCTTCACTTGTGTTCATCGAGGCTTTTGCGCCTTGTGAGATAGCGACAACATCCTCAATCGTGAGGCGCTCGGCACCAAAGGTGATGCTATTTGGATTCTTTTTCGTCATGGTGCTTGCTCAATGTCCAAAAATTAAAAAAGTTGTACCACTGAAGCGGTGCTTGCAGTGTGTAGTGCTGAAGTCGATTTGCGTATTTTTGCACGACTTGCTGTAAAGATTGTTCGCGAGTCTTTCTTGGTAGCTCGATCTTGTTGCTAAAATGCTCGAAATAGACATTAAAATGCGGCTTAGATTGTGAGTCGTCACGTAACCCAAACAGCAAAAATACGGGTGCTTTGAGAACCGAGGCTAACATAAATGGACCTTGAGGGAATGGAGCTTCCTTACCTAAGAACTCAGCCCATACTGAGCGGCTCTCTTTGCTGGTGGAAGTTCGATCGCCAACAATCACGATCCATTCGCCTTGCTCTAGTTTCTGTTGTAACAAGATAGCGGTATCAGGCCCCATCGATGTCACCTGAATCAGATTTAAATCAGACTGCGGGTTAACCGCTTTCATCACGGAATTAAAACGTTCGGCGTGTTCTGTAAAAACCAGGGCGTTGATTTTGATGTTCGAGTGTCTGCGACCTAAAGCTCGGCACAGCTCAATATTGCCAAGGTGAGATCCAAGGATTAGCACACCTTGCTTATTTGCCACCATGCTCTCGAACTGGTCTTGGCCATGAATAGTCAGGTTATCTGCCGAGAAATCACCTTTCCATGCCGCGAGCTTGTCGAGCATCGTATGGCCAAATGAAAGCAGATGGTTGTAACTGGTTAGTTCTCCGGGGAGCTCAATATTTTGCTGTTCCGCATAGGCTTTTAATTGGAATAGATATTGTTCGGAAGCGTTTCGCGCACGCTGGCCCGTCAAGTGGTAGTAACGCATCACACCACGCAGAATGAGGTTGAACACACCGCGACCTAACAAGGTATAAATGGCTAATAACAGCTTAATGCCTAATACTGTGCCGCGTTCTTGAGTGCGGGACCAGTGTGGTTGTTCAGAAGCTTGCGGCTCTGAATCAGTCGATAAATTTGGGTTATTATCAGCTGAATCGGATTTGAAATGGCGAGCAATCAGTTTTGGTGCTCTTGGCAGCATGCTGAAGAATAGACGTGTATGCATCCAACTGATTTTGACGTTATCCCACAACGCATCGAAATGAGAGATGCCGTTCTCAGGATAGATAACGCGCGTTTCAACGAAGTCTATGTCGCAACCTTCCCAATACAGGCGAACCAAAATCTCGATATCGAAGTCCATTCTCGAACCAACATCGTACTTATTCAACACAGTTTGAGTTTGGTTGATAGGATACGCTCTAAAGCCACACATGCTGTCTTTAATTGATAAAGAAAGGGTTTCTATCCATACCCAGATATGTGTCGCGTAGCGCCCATAGAGCCTTGCTTTGGGTACGCTGTCGTCGTAGATAGGCTGGCCTGATATCAGACGTTGTGGCTTAGCTTGTGAGGCCTCAATCAATGTTGGCAAGGCTTCCAGGTCGTGTTGCCCATCAGCATCTATCTGAATAGCGTGGCTAAAGCCTAGTTGCTGCGCTTTTTTGATTCCGGCTTTTACTGCGCCGCCTTTACCTTGGTTCTGTTCAAGCGTCACCAAGGTTACGTTTGAATTCTCTGCTAGGGGAGACAGAAACTGTTTTGTTGTGAGTTCACTGCCATCGTCAACGATGATGATCGGTAACTCAAAATGATGAAGTGACGACACCACAGCCGGCATGGTTGCGCCATGGTTAAAGCACGGGATAAGGAAGCAAGCCTTGTAGCTGCTTTCTTTTGTGTGGTGTTGAGAAGTAGCCTCGACGGGAGCGCTATTCACTTTTTTCTCCCAGCTTCATTTTGCCTGAAGAGTGGGTCTGTTCACCGTTGTTTGATGTGTAACTAAAGCTCAGCTTGTCTTTGTCAGCATCCCATTTGAGTGATAGCTGGATTGTAGCGTCAGGCAGGATAGGCTCTTGGAACTTAATGACTTCCATTCCTTTAAAGAAACCAGGAACGCCTAACTCTTGGACTGCGTAGTGAAGTGCCCAATCAATTTGCGTGACGCCAGGTAGAATAGGGAAGCTCTTGAAGTGCCCATTAAAGTCGGTGATATCTCCGCTAACATGAAGTGTCAGGGTCGATTCATTTTCTACCGTGTCTACAGCAATGATGTTTGGTTTTCTTTTATCCATAGGGCGTGCTTAGAATCCTTGGGCAAATATTGGTTCTTTGACAAAAATATAAAAAGATATTCTCAGTGTAAAATACGATCAGCGGTTTCTATGATTTTATTAGCTGTTCTATGTGAGATGTTAATCGCTTACCTTGGCTGTTGAGGGGGATCTCATCGACAACACGGTATTTTCTCGGGATTGCGATTGGCTCTAACCACTTTCTGAGTTCTGTACGCAGCATCAACCAGAATTTACCTTTGCTCATGGTCGATTGAGCGGCTTGGCCTTCATCTGATAATACCAAAACAGAGGCTAATATTAATCGCTCAGGCTCCTCAAATGGAATAACCACGCACTCACTTATCCAAGGCAGTTGCTCCAGTCGCTTTTCCACTTCAACCAGTGATACTCGCTTTTCTTCTATCTTGATCACTCGGTCCGTTCGGCCCTTCAATATGAATTGATTCTCCGAGACCATCTCGCACTCATCAGAGGTTTGATACCAGTTATTCTTATCGATGTACGGCGACAATAACTTAATGCAATTCTCACTGTTGAGACTAGCCTCAATACAGGCAAAAAGCTGCCAAGGCGTTTGAGCGCTCTCTTGCTGACGAAATGCGATGCCACCGGTTTCTGTGCTACCAAAGACTTCAATCGGTAAATGACCAAGCAGATCTCGTGACTGGTGAGCCGACTCGGTAGGCAATGGACCACCCGAAGAGAAGATTCCTGCAAGTTGTACCTTGTTGGTCTCATGCTTTAATCGTTTAAGTAGCGCTGGGCTGCTGATCAGTACACAGTTTTGATTTGCGTGAGATAAGATCTGTTCTGGGTATTCAAGGTTGTGTCGAGCAAATGGAACACCAGAGCATAGTGGCCATAAGATTCTAAACAGCAAACCATAGATATGTTGATGAGAAACTGTGCTTTGGATTTGGTTTCCCTTGAGTAACTCACCCCAGTTCTTGTGTAACTGAGCGGTCTCAATATCGAGGTGCTCTAACGTTTTATCTATCGCTTTTGGCGTGCCACTTGAACCTGAAGTGAACAGAGTTAATGGGACTGTTGCCAAATCAATGGTCGTAAGATTCTCGGTTAGAGGTTTTTGTGCTTCAGTGTTTGAATCCAATAAGGTTTGGATATTACGAACGTCATTCACCTCAACTTCGCCAATCGAGTTATCAACTAGCAGGCAATCAAACTGCTTACTTAACTCAGCAAGCGCACATGGCTGGTAGTTGCCCGGTAAGATGATGTGTTTGTTGGCTGCTGTACATGCCAAAAAGGCCACCGCAAATAGGTAGCTGTCTTGGGTACAAATCGCGATTCGTTGAAAAGGGGATAAAGACAAAAATTGTACGAGTTGAGATAAGTCGTCGTTAAATGTTTGCCACGTAATCTCGCTATTGTCGTCAAAGCAGACAATAGATTCAGGGGCTCTGTCCTGGCTAAGAAGCTCAGGCAACGAGGTGTAAGATACGGTTTGGGTCATAACAATTTAACTCTGACGAATGCGCTGTCTTACTACCCACTCTCCTGCAAAGAGTAACCCTGCAAACAGATAGCTGAGTAAGCCATTGTATAGGGTCCATACTTCTAGCGGTTGGAAGCAGGTGTAAAGGGCAATAGAGCCATTGATAACAAAGAACAAGCACCACACTTTGGTGACTTTTCGTGTGTAATCAACGCCACTTTGCGGAAGTTCAGGCTCTTGAAGGCGAGCAAGACGTTCGATAATCGTTTGTGGTTGCCATAGGCTCGAAGCGAATACAACCAGCATACAAACATTAACGATAACGGGATAATAGGTTAGCCAGCCGTGTTGCTTAAAGGCTAAGCCTAAAGCCAGCAGAACAATACCGGCACTTCCACTGATCCAAGCTAGGTGTTTTAGCTCTTTGATTTTAGCCTGACCGCCGGTGAAAATGCGTACAGCAAAGATAGCGGCTAAGGCAATACCAACGGTTTGTAAGCCAAACTTGTTGAGTCCAAAGTAAACCGCTATTGGATAAGTGAAAAGTATAATTGCCGACAGTAAAGTCAGCAGAGGACGCATTAGGAGTCCTTCAATAGTTCAACCACAGATTCGACAACGTCATTAACGGTGCGCACTGCTTTGAACTCTTCAGGTTTTATCTTCTTACCTGTGACGTTCTGTAGGTGAACGACCAAATCAACGGCATCAATGCTGTCTAGGTCTAGATCAAGATAGAGATGAGCTTCAGGGGTGATATCTTCAGCGTCAAGCTCGAACAGCTCAATAAGCGCATCTTTAACCTGGTTGTATACTTCTTGTTGGTTAGCTTGTGTCATAAAGATCTGTCTAGTTATTCGTTTGAGAAGAGATGTAGTTCGCTAGATTTTCAACTGACGCAAAGTGCTGTCGAGTGTTTGAATCATCTGCATCGATAACAATGTTGTACTTTTTCTTGATAGCAAGGCCAAGCTCAAGGGCATCGATAGAGTCTAGTCCAAGTCCATCACCAAATAGTGGAGCTTCCGTTTCAATCTCATCAATGCTCATGTCTTCAAGGTTCAATGCGTCGATGATCAGTTGTTTCAGTTCGTTGTGTAATGTTTCCACTTTGGCCTACTTAATGCTTTATCTGAATGCTGCTTTAAGGGGGCGATTCTACATTATATGAGGTATTTTCGAAATGCCGATATCGCCTGTTATGTTATTGATACGCTAAATGTTTTCTTCGGAAGGGAAAATTGTTTGTGCAAGATGATGATTAAGGCGCCTTGCTGCCGAAGTTAAATTATTTGAGCCTTCAATAAATGGTTCGACTTCTATTTTACCTTTCACCGCGACATGAAAAAAGGGCTTCGACGCAGGAACTTGATACCATTTTTTCTCTTTCGTTAAGAATGTCGGAGAAACCGTAATATGAATCACGCGTAAATCGGTTTGTGTTCGAGTCGCGATTTGTGCCGCCCCACGCTGTAAGGATGGTTCAATTCCTGGCGTTGTGCGAGTTCCTTCGGGAAAAATCAGCATGACATTGCCACGTGAGAAGCGTTCTTCACAGCGCTCTAAAAGATCGTCAGGGGCTTGGTTCGGTATATAACCTGCCGCTTTGACAATCCTTTTCATAAAAGGGTTTTCCCAAATGGCCGCTTTGACGAGGCAATCACATTGAGGAAGTTGAGAGGCGATCAGCACATAGTCAATCAAACTTGGGTGGTTGGCGACGATAATGCAGTTACGGTCGTTACGCAGTAGTTCTGCACCATCAATTCGGTAATCGATTGCTCCGGTGAACTTCATGATCTGGCAAAACGCATTGAATGAGAAACGGATTAATCGCTGTGCTTTAAGCTCTCTTTTAATGGTATTGGGATTGGTTAGCGCGATAGTCGGTAAGATTAAGAAGCTCAATACTAAGCCACCCAAACCAAAGATGGTAAAGCAGAGGCCTGTCGCGAATACTCGCCAATACTGGTCTACTCTGCTCATTACGCTGTACCTGTCTCGGTGTTATTTACCCAAGACCAAGTTTGGTGCTTGCCAGCAATAGCCCACCTATTTGTACCTAATAAGATATGTTGGAGCGTTTGTAACCCTTGTGGTAACACGGAAGGTGCTTGGTTGGTCTCTACTGTCCTAGTAATAGAGTATTCACTGCCAGCGGTGAGCACTAAGCCCAGCGCATAATCAGCAAAGTTCTGTGTTTCGTACTCTTGGTAGAGCTCGGGCAGAGGTTGGTCGAAATCGATAACTAACACTCGATGCGACGGATATTGATGAAGGTAAAGATAAGCTTCGATCAGAGCGTTATGGAAAGTATCTTGCCCTGCGGCTATTGAAGTCAGTGGAATCGGTGCTTTGGCGGCAATGGTGGTTAGACCAGCTGCGGTATTATGTACCGACTGCGAGAACGCCATTGGTGAGGCATCGTCACCTTCTAATATCGACTGAATCAAAGTGGCGGTTCGATGCAACTCACCATGTCGGCTAGCAAAGACCAGATAATCAATCGAGGTGTCTTTTAATAGGGTTAACGCGGTTTGGACAGCAAGTTTGCTTTGCACACTCATTCGGCGGCGCATCATTGGAGGAATAGCTTTAAATTCAGTTGAGCCATCTTGTGGCCAATCTAAATTAGTGCTCCACGCTTGCCATTGGGCAACAGAATTGAGACCAGCCGAATTTGCAGACCATTTCTCAATATTAAACGACATTAATTGGGATTGATTTGACATAGAGTATTGATTTGCTTTGAGTCTAACTAAATACTATGCGCGCTTATAAATAAACACAGATAAGGAATTTAAATGAAATTACTAAAAATAGCAGTTTCAATGTTATTCATATTCGTTCTTGCAGGATGTGGACGCGTCCAACCTGTAATGAATGTTGAGGATACTCCAGTTGCACTGAATCTTCAAAGTAAACAGGTTAAATCAGCTATTTCTGAATCTGCTGAAAATCGAGGCTGGTTGGTTTCAGAAATAAAGCCTGGTTTGATCCGCGCTGAATTGTATGTTCGTTCGCACCACGCTGTGGTTGAAATTCCTTATAGTGATAAGTTTTACTCTATTCTTTACGTTGAATCAGAGAATTTGAAGTACGACGATGGTGAAATACACCGTAATTACAACCGTTGGGTTAATAACTTAAACGTTGATATTAAACGTAAGCTTGCGCAAATGGCAGCTGAGTAACTCTCTATTATTTAAAGTTAGGTTTTTCGTGTCGGAATATAAATTAGATCCATTCAACGCATTAGAAGCAAAAACAGAAGCGCAGAAATTGTCTTTCGCTCCGATTGTTTTTCATACTGCTCGTACACTTCGTGATTTAGGCATTTTGAAAGCGTTAGATGACGCGGGCAACGAGGGTTTACCAGCAGAGTCTATCTCTGAATCGACCGGTGTCTCTGAGTACGGCGTGAAAGTCCTGCTCGATATGGCGTTAAGTGCTCATATTGTGACTTGGGAAAAGCCTAACTACAAAATGGCTAACCTTGGTTTCTACCTTCTGCATGATGGTATGACTAACGCAAACATGGATTTCACAGCCGATGTTTGTTATGCCGCGATGATGCATCTAACAGAAGCGATTGAAGAAGGCACACCTGCAGGCTTGAAAGAGTTGGGTGATTGGGAAACCATTTACCAAGGCTTGTCTCAATTGCCAGAAAAAGCAAAAGAGAGTTGGTTCAAGTTTGATCACTTCTATTCGGATCGCTCGTTCCCTGTGTTACTTGAAAAAGTCTTCAGCAAGAAACCTAAGTCGCTGGTGGATATCGGCGGCAACACGGGTAAGTGGGCGATGCAATGCTGCAACCATGATGCGGACGTTGAGGTGACGATTGTTGATTTGCCACAGCAGCTAGAAATGGCAATGGCAAACGCGGCAAAGCATGGTCATCAAGAGCGAGTCACGCCATTCCCAGCGAATATGCTCGATAAACAGCAAACTCTGCCAACGGGCGCGGATGTTTGGTGGATGAGTCAGTTCCTTGATTGTTTCTCGCCAATGGAGATTCTGAGCATATTAAAGCGCGTTCGCTCTCATATGTCAGAAGATGCGACTGTCTATATCCTTGAACTGTTTTGGGATTCACAGAAATACGATGCGGCTTCTTATAGCTTAAACGCGACGTCTCTCTACTTTACCTGCTTGGCCAATGGCAACAGTCGTTTTTACCGCAGTGAAGATTTCTTAGAGATTGTTGAAGAAGCGGGCTTTGAAGTGGTAACGCGTACCGACGATATCGGTCTTGGTCACACGCTTCTAGAATTGAAAGCTGGCGCGCAATAAAAATAACAAACATGGCTTAAATAATGAAAAAACTATCAACTCAAGTGGTGATCATCGGAGCTGGGCCATCAGGGTCTATTGCTGCGTCTTTACTTCATAAAAAAGGCATCGATGTTCGAGTGATTGAAAAGAGCGTATTCCCTCGCTTTTCTATTGGTGAAAGCCTATTACCAGCTTGTATGGAAGTGATTGAACAGGCTGGGATGACTGACGCAGTGATCAACGCTAACTTCCAATACAAAGATGGCGCTGCCTTTCGCAAAAATGGCGTTTATACGGCGTTTAATTTTGAAGACAAGTTCTCTTCTGGCCCTGGAACTACGTTTCAGGTTCAGCGAGGTGCCTTTGATAAGGTTTTGGCAGATACGGCTGAGGCGCAGGGTGTCTGCATTGATTACCAACATGAGTTAATGGGCATTAATTTCACCGACGACAGCACCATTTTAGATGTACAAGTGCTGGGTGGAGAACGTTATCAGATAGAAGCGCAATACGTTCTGGATGGCAGTGGTTTTGGTCGAGTGCTACCAAAAATGCTTAACTTGGCAGAGCCGTCATCGCTCCCTCCACGCAAAGCTATTTTTACGCACATTAACGATCATATTGCAGAGGTGGATACCGATCTTGAATATGACCGAAATAAAATTCTTATCTCTGTGCATCCAACCAACCCTGATGTTTGGTATTGGTTGATCCCGTTTAGTAACGGTGTCTCTTCGTTTGGTGTCGTAGGAGAGCCTAAGTTCTTTGAGTCCTATCCAGAAGACAAGATTGCTGCAATTAAACAGCTGGCAGCGGAAGAGCCGGGCTTGGCTGAGATACTGGCAAGCGCCGAGTATCCAAACCCTGCGGGTGAAATTGGTGGCTATTCTGCCAATGTAAAACATTTGGCGACGGATAAGTACGCGTTGCTTGGCAATGCCGGCGAGTTCCTTGACCCGGTGTTCTCGTCAGGCGTGACGATTGCGATGAAGTCGGCACAGTTTGCGGTTGAGTGTGTCGAAAAGCAACTTAACGGTGAGAAGGTAGATTGGGAACGCGATTATGCCGCTCCTTTGATGGTTGGTGTAAACACCTTTAGAACGTATGTTGAGGGGTGGTACTCAGGTACTTTGCAGGATGTGATTTTCTATCAAGATCCAAATCCAAAGATTAAGCAGATGGTGTGCTCAATTCTGGCGGGTTACGCATGGGAGCAAGCCAACCCTTATGTGAAAGAGTCTAAGCGCCGATTGGCGACACTGGCTGAGATATGCCGAAACTAGGTAATCGATTTTGTATGTAGCAATACTCTAAATTGCCACGATGGATCGTCATAAATTAAAAACAGCCGCAATGTGCGGCTGTTTTTGTATCTGAAAAATATGGGCGGTCAGCTTAATCGGATTTAAGCCTATTTTAAGTCGATGCTGTTCAATCGTCCCATAAATATAAGTAGATCAATTACGTCTTTGTGAGCATCAAGCAGCGCACGTTTGGTTTGGCTGTAAGCGGCAAGTCTGCCGTGCTTTCTAATGGAGCACACCTTAGTTTTGTATTTGTAGTCGCCGTTTTCTGAGAATACACGCCACTTAGCGATGTAGCATTCGTCGCGGTGTTCGGGATCACTCTGAGTTGGATTTGGTTTGAATACAATTTTGGGTTCTAGACTATGAGGCAGGCGCGTCATCAGGTAGGGCTCTTTGAGGACTTTGGGCCAAAATTTGCCCCATAGCTGTCTGCCCAGTTCATCTCTTAATTTAATGGTTTTCTTCAGTGCTTTGTCTTCACCCATACGAACAAAACCGACCGACCGATGCAACACCGTATCTTCGGGAGTATGAATGTGGATCTTAAAAGCGGTTTTACCTTTCGAGATAAAGCGGTAACCGGTAGCACCAATTAGATTATTCTGACTCATAGTTTGCTAAGTGATGATTATGTTATTAATAAGATTACGCCAAATACTGCAAAACCGAAACTAATACCCATGAAAAAAAATAAAGCCTTAACAAAAGTGCTAAGGCTTTATTAGAAACTGTGAGGCGGGCGTGTCGCTAACTACATGATTTTCTGCATCACATCACCAATTTGAATGCTTCCAGCAAGGCTTGGTTGGTCGATCGTCAGTTCTGCTTCGTTTTCATAAACGCGAGAAACGGTCAGTGTGATATCGCTTTGAGATACCTTATTACGTGGCAAGCCGCGTTGGTCGATAAACGAACCTGTGTGCCACAGTTGCAGTTTGTCACCTTGTTGAACACCATGCATTCGACCTAAATCAATGGTCACCGTGTTACCAAATACCGCTGCCACCTCTGGAAGCGTGATCTTACATGACACTTCAGATTCCAAGTCCAACATAATATTGCGGCTAACACGCAGCATCATACTGCCGTAGGTTGATGCCCAGAAACGAGCACTGCGGGTGTCCACTTCACTGGTCTTAGCAAATGGCCACTTTGCCACTTCACGATAGCTACGGTTGTAAACCTGATGTCCTGTTTTACCATCGAAGACTTGCATCTCTAACGCAAACTGACGATTGATGATGTCGTCTTTCAAAAGCTTGGACTCGATGGTCGCGGTTAAATCGGTAATGTCGCCACCAATGATGTATTGTGCGCCAGTGTCTTGGGCGATCATCTTGATCACTTCAGGTCGACGTTTGTCGATGTCGTAATTGGTCGTGCCAACGGAAACAAAGCTGCGAGACTCTTGCGCCAGCTGTCGATCTACGACATGACCAAAATCATCACCGATGTTATAGATTCTGCCCATTACAGCTTGCTGTGGGGAAGTCACATCGATGTTGCCGACCAAAAATGTCTTCTTATATTGGCTCTCATGGCAAGCATTTGCCGAAGGATAGATATCGATCCTTGCGGTGATCATTATATTGCCACTGCGTTTTTTCTCTTTTTCTACCAAGATGTAGCGCACTTCATGATTGGTAAATTGAAACTCTTTTTTGTTTGCGTCGAGGTAGGGCGTGAGGTTGGCAATGCTACCAATGTCGGCTCCTGAGAACTGGATCGCTTTATATACCGCGTCTTCCAGAGCATGGACCCTTGCCGTTTCCTCTGACGATACGATGGCTGCGGTACCGGTAACCTCATACCAAGAGGCATGAGCACTGAAGCTTATGGTTATCAGTGAACTTATTGAAAATAAGTAAGAAATTATTTTTTTCATCTATTCGTTACCAGTTGGGTATAAATATTGCTTAACAAATAACTATAAGCTTGAAGCTGACTTAAGTGCGTTTTTCTTAATCTGAACCATTAATGAAAAGCAAAGACTGTTCCAACATTGTAATCCATTGAAAAGAATAATGGTGAGAACATATTGGAACAGGGAGCACTAAACCTATCTGGAGATAAGAGAATGAAAAAATGGCTCGTAGTAATGAGTGTCATGTTGTTGACCTCATGCGCTTATTCGCCAATCTATAACGGCAAGTCTGAATATTCAGGCAGTCAGTTTATGTTGATGGATAGCCCTCGTCATACCATGGATTTCTTCGTGGAAAGTATGACCGAAGATCTGATCATTTCGAATACGAGTATCTCAGCAAGAACGCCAATAGCAATTACTTCGTTTGTTGACCTGCAACACATGGACACAACGAACTGGCTAGGAAACTCGGTATCAGAAGGTTTCATTCATCAGTTTCAGCGTCGTGGCTTCAAGGTTGTTGATTTCAAAACAACAGGTTCTATTCAAGTGACTCATCAAGGTGACTTTGCGTTAAGCCGCGATTGGAAAGACTTAGCTCAAGAACAAGACGTACAGTACGTACTGACAGGCACTATGCTTCGCCAAGAAGGTGGTGTGTTAGTCAATGCTCGTGTTGTTGGCATGCAAACTCGCATTGTCGTGGCGACGGCACAAGGCTTCTTGCCTGCAGACCGTATTGGTCGTGACCTAGATACTCTAAACAGTATTCGAACTCAAGATGGCGTTATCATTCGTTCTGACCCAACGATCAGCCAGCCTTATACTGTTATTCTTCGCCCTTAGGAGTTCGAGATGAAGAAGTTAATATTTGTTGTTGCCGCTTTACTGCTTGTTGGCTGTCAGCCACTGCAAAACATGAGGCCAGACGACTACTTAGTTGCCGTTGGCTACGCGAGTATCAGTGAGCAGAAAGGACGTAACGATGAAGAAAGACGTATCCGTGCGATGAGAGCTTCTAAGATCGACGCCTATCGTGAACTTGCAGAACAAGTTTACGGTATGCGAGTGAGTGGTCGGGCAGAGTTGGAAGATCAACGCCTTGGTACGGAACGTACTTCTGGTGCGGTTGATGGCGTAATCCGCGGTGCAGAAGTGGTACGCAGCTACCCTGTGGGCGATAGCTATGTTACTGAGCTTCAGCTTGATATCCGTAAGATGGAACAGCTACGTAATTACGGTGAAGTTCAACCTGTACCTGAAAAGAGACAACAAACGCTGTTCTAGCCCAAGGGGCGTCTAGCGATAGGACTATCCAGTTATATTGGCTGCTTTCGTTTTCCAGATGGCGTATCGGCAACCAATAACTAATATGAATGTAAAAGCGGCAAGTATGAAAATACTTGCCGCTTTTTTGTTTATCGATTTTGTCAGGACGTTCAAAGGCTGATTAGGTGTTTTAATAAAAGATAACGACAGGAATAGTCTGAGATACAGATAAACGGTTAACAAGGGGTATTACTGAAGAGGAAGAGTTAACTTAACTAGGCTTTTACGTTGGTTCCCAGCGTAGAGATAGTATGCGTTTGACCACCGGCATTGTAGGTCATGCCAATTTTTCCGTGACTTTGCTGCATCATATTGCTGAGTTTTTTGAAGCTAAGGTGCGCTCGATTTAAGGCTTCGCCATTCACAAGGTTCGCTTGCTGGCAATCGTGCACTATGGACTGGATCTTAGTGACTAACTGAGCAAGTTCAGGGTTCTCGGTCAGTTCTGAGATATTGGTATGGGCTGCGATTCGCTGATCGGTTGATCTTAGTTGTTCAACTAGGACCACTTTTTCTTTGGCGATTCGCTCAATATCGTTTGATTGTCGGCTCGTAATAGCGGTTTTCTCTGAACTTAGTAATTCAGATAAGGCTTTGGCATTTTGAAGTTGAAAATTAACTAAATCTGCTAGTGCCGCCATAACGTAAACCTATTCATAACCTCGTGTACTTTAAGACAATAACTTCAATGAAAAGTTAGTGTTTTCTTAAAGGCCTTTTAATTCATCTTCGAACTTGATCATGTTGTCAGCCAGTTTCTCTGGATCGACAGTGTATGAACCATTCGCAATTGCTTCTTTGATCGCTGCTACTTTCACAGAATCAAAGCTTGGCTGTGCTGCCATATCTTGGTGGAGCTGACCAATCGCTTTGCCTTGTTGGCTCAGTGAAACCGCATCTTTGCTTGCTGGTGATTTAGTTGATACATCAGAGCGTGATGCCTCAGAACTAGAATCAGAGCGTACTGCTGATCGGTTAGTGGTCGTTAGGGTTTGCCCTGAACGAATATTATCAATGCCTGCCATAGTTAAGCCTTTTTCTTCAAAAATGGGAACCTGTACAGTCAATATCGACCAAGGGTTCGAATACTTTAGCAATTTTTAGCTCAATAGTCGAAAAGGGACAAAACACCGCAGCCGTTATATTTGGCGTTAGAGTTGAGGGTGAAATCGCTAACGATACCGTCAATTTAGAAGTAAAGAGTCAAAAGTAAACCGTGACTTCAGACATGCTGGTAACAATCCCTTCAATTATACGCTGTGATTTATCATTTTTCACTCTTACTTGATCACCCATAGAGCCATCGGTAAGCGCAGTTCCTTTGGTGGTAATGGTCATGCCACCTTTTACTGCCTGTATGATAACCTTCTCGTTTCGGCACACGACACAGATATCACCTCTTTCTACAAAATCGCCCGGTCTTAGGTTCTTTTTTACCTTAGCGCCGATGACCTGATGTGGAGCTGTGAAACCTTGGCGACGAAACTTGTTAAGAGAAATCATAGCGGTGGTGACATCGTATTGACCGACGATTTCGCCTCTCGCGAGTGAGCGAGTGGTGGTGACAAGAGGCACCGACATCGAAAGGCGCACCGGTACATAAACTCGCCACTCATCAGGAACACATTGCACTAAAACCGTAATACTGCTGCGGGTATTGGTGGTTGTTGAAGCGCTGGTCTCTAAAGGCACTGGGCAGTCTGTCGCTTTGATTCTTGAGTCAACATTTGCTGAATTAACAAAGAGTTCGCCACCTTGTGGCTGCTCAACTGTATCAAGGATATGTTGCTCCGCTGCAGACTGAATCATCTCAATTTGTTCTGGGGTCGCAGCTTGTACAAAAAAACTAAACAATATTGATAAAATGCCGATAAACTTAGCGACAGTTTTAAAAGTAGCTCTACACATTGCTATGGAAAGAGGTGGCAAATTTGTTTTATAATACGTCATTCCGTTTCTCTGGTGGTTCGTAGCCTGCAGTAGACTAACACTTTTTATACAAAAAAGTTTGATATGGAGATGAGCTCATGACGGGTATTCTTGATTCGGTGAATCAGCGTACGCAACTCGTCGGTCAAAACCGATTAGAATTACTAACCTTTCGCCTAATGGGGCGTCAGCGTTACGGCATTAATGTCTTTAAAGTAAAAGAAGTGCTGCAATGCCCTAAGCTGACAAAGATGCCAAACTTGAACCCACTGGTTAAAGGTGTAGCACACATTCGTGGCCAAACGATCTCTGTGATCGACTTGAGCTTAGCGATTGGTGGCCGTCCTACAACGGATATTGAAAAGTGTTTTGTGGTTATCTCTGAGTTTAACCGAACCATTCAAGGTTTCTTGGTAAGTTCAGTTGAGCGCATTATTAACATGCACTGGGAATCGATTCTTCCGCCGCCAGATGGCGCAGGTAGAGCTAACTACCTGACAGCGGTAACCAACATTGATAATGAATTGGTAGAAATTCTTGATGTTGAGAAGATCCTTGCAGAAATTTCTCCTGTTGATGAAACAATGGACAGCAAGATTGCTGAAGATATTGCGAAAGTAGAACAAGAGAAAGAACTGGTTCGCCGCATCTTGATTGCTGATGACTCGACCGTTGCTCGTAAGCAGGTTCAACGTGCTATTGAGTCGATTGGTTTTGAAGTTATCTCGGTGAAGGATGGTAAAGAAGCCTACGAGAAGCTGATACAGATGTCATCAGAAGGCAGTATTTACGATCAGATTTCATTGGTGATTTCTGATATCGAAATGCCAGAAATGGATGGATATACGCTGACTGCTGAGATTCGTCGTCACGCCGAACTTAAAGATTTATACGTAATTTTACACTCATCGTTGAGTGGTGTATTTAACCAAGCCATGGTTGAGCGTGTTGGAGCTAACTCCTTCATCGCTAAATTCAACCCAGATGAGCTTGGTGCAGCTGTAAAAGCTGCGTTAACTAACTAAAAGAGACATTAATGACTGCTATAACAATAAGTGATCAAGAGTATCGCGATTTCAGCCGTTTCTTAGAATCTCAATGTGGCATTGTATTAGGTGACAGCAAGCAGTATTTAGTGCGCAGTCGTCTAAGCCCATTAGTAACGAAGTTTAAGTTAGCTTCTTTGTCTGATTTGTTGAGAGATGTAGTAACAGGTCGAAACCGTGAGCTGCGTGTGGCTGCTGTCGATGCCATGACGACGAACGAGACACTTTGGTTCCGTGATACTTACCCGTTTGCTGTGCTTGCGGATAAGCTTCTACCGGAAATAGCGGCAAATAAACGTCCTATTAAGATTTGGTCTGCGGCAAGCTCTTCAGGCCAAGAAGCATACTCAATGGCAATGACGATTCTTGAAACTCAAGCTCGTAAGCCAGGTATGCTGCCAAATGTATCGATTACCGCAACTGACATCTCAGCAAGTATGTTGGATATGTGCCGCACTGGCGCTTACGACAACCTTGCATTGGGACGTGGACTTTCTCCAGAGCGCCGTCGTACTTTCTTTGAAGATGCGGGCGATGGCCGTATGAAAGTGAAAGATAACGTCAAGCGCATGGTGAACTTCCGCCCTCAGAACCTGATGGACAGCTATGCATTGTTAGGCAAGTTCGACATTATTTTCTGTCGTAACGTGCTGATTTACTTCTCGCCTGATATGAAGTCAAAGGTACTTAACCAGATGGCAAATAGCCTGAACCCTGGTGGGTACTTACTATTGGGCGCGTCTGAATCGTTAACAGGCTTAACCGATCGTTTTGAAATGGTTCGCTGTAATCCAGGCATCATCTACAAATTAAAGTAACGAGCGGCACCGATATTAGGTGTAAGGTTACCGTCTAAATTTAAAACCCAGCCAAGTGCTGGGTTTTCTTTTTCCTGCTTAAGCTATATCTTTAAGTCAGAGTGACATTCCAATTTACTCTATTTTTTGGCTTGTTTATTGCAAGTTTACCCACGAGTAACCTGTAAAAGCATTGATAGACCGCCTTGTTTCAAAAGTTGGTATATATATTGCTTTGGTTATTTCATAACAGTCAGTTCTTGAGTTGAGGTTTACATGGCTATTTCTTTTGACAATGCTTTGGGCATTCACCAGCACACAGTTGGTGTACGTGAGCGTAACGCTGAGGTGCTTTCCACCAATATCGCGCAAGCAAACACGCCTGGGTATAAAGCAAAGGGATTAGACTTTAAGAAATCACTGCAAGCGGCAAGTTCTGGGGCAAGCATTGGTCTTAGCCGTACAGATGGTCGGCACATTTCTGCCTCAACAACGGTGAACGGGGAAACGAAGTATCGCATTCCTACCCAACCTGATACAGGAGATGGCAACACGGTTGATTTGGATTTGGAAAGAAACCTTTTCATGCAAAACCAAATTAGGCATCAAGCCTCTCTCGACTTCTTAGGAAGTAAGTTCAAGAATTTAACTAAAGCGATTAAAGGGGAATAATTAGATGAGTTTATTCAATGTATTCAATGTGACTGGTTCTGCGATGAGTGCTGAATCTGTTCGTCTAAATACGACCTCGAGCAACCTTGCGAACGCGGACAGTGTAAGTAGTTCTGCTGAAGAAACTTACAAGGCTCGTCACGCAGTGTTCGGCGCTGAGTTAAATAAAGCACGCAACAGTGGTCACACTGTGCCTGTGAAAGTATTAGGTATTGTGGAAAGCGATAAGCCGCTAAGCGCGGAGTACAACCCGGATCACCCATTAGCGAACAACGAAGGCTATATCTACAAGCCTAATGTCAACGTTATGGAAGAAATGGCAAACATGATTTCGGCATCACGTGCGTACCAAACAAACGTACAGGTTGCTGACTCGAGTAAACAAATGCTGCTGCGTACGCTGCAGATGGGTCAATAAGGATAAGGAGGTAGCACATGGCTGGAATCAACAACAATGTTGGTCAAAGCGGCTTGTCCTATGTTGACCAGCTGAAGAGTCTTCAAGATGGCGCTAAAAAGCCCGACGAAACAACAGGTAAGCAGGATCTTAAACAAGAAGACTTCTTATCTTTGTTGACTAAGCAACTAGCACAACAAGACCCTTTCAAGCCGGTTAGCAATGACCAGATGATTGCGCAAATGGCTTCATTTGCGACCGTAGATGGCATTGGCAAAATGAATACACAGTTTGAAAGCTTGAATTCATCAATGACCTCTAACCAAGCTCTTCAGGCCTCCTCTTTAGTTGGGCGTGATGTATTGGTTCCTGGTGCGGCAGGTGTAAAACCCGGTGATGGCGGTATGGCGGCAATGGTTAAGCTTCCTCAGGCAATGGACAATGTAATGGTCCGTGTTGAGAACGAAGTTGGCCAATTGGTTCGCACATTTGATATCGGCTCTAAACCATCTGGTGATACACGTGTTGAATGGGACGGAAAAGACGAAGACGGTAACCCATTGCCGGCCGGTAAATACAACGTGAAAGCGTCGGGTTTGCTGGATGGCGAGAACACAGAGTTCCAAGTTTCCAGTTATGCGAACGTGAACAGTGTGCTTCTTGGTAAGGGCGATGGCAACGTACTACTCAATCTGGCTGGTTTCACATCGCCAGTACGACTTGCTGAAGTACTAGAAGTTGGTAAAGCGTAGCTCTTTATTGAGTGACTATGCTAGCTAGATAGATTAGGAGAATAATGGAATGTCATATGTAGCTTTAAGCGGCCTATCCGCTGCACAATTAGACCTTAATACAACCAGTAACAACATTGCGAACGCAAACACATTTGGCTTTAAAGAGTCTCGTGCCGAGTTCGGTGATGTTTATTCAAGCTCGTTGTTCACTAACGCAAAAACGACGGCAGGTGGCGGTGCGCAAGCTAGCCAAGTGGCGCAACAGTTCCACGAAGGTTCAAGTATTTATACGAACAACCCAATGGACTTACGTGTAAGTGGTACAGGTTTCTTTGCAGTATCGAAAGACCGCATGGTGCCAGAGATTAACGAATTAACGCGTAATGGTGCATTTCACCTAAACAAAGACAACTACATGGTTACCGCTAACGATGAGTTTCTTTTAGGTTACGATGTTGATCCAAACTCGGGTGAAGTTCTTTCTTACGCGCCAAAGCCTCTCGACATTCCTGCTGAGTTTGGTAAGCCAAAACAGACAGAAAACATTGAAGTAGGGGTTAACCTTCCTGCAAACGGTGATCTTAAAGACCCGGCTGCATTTAACTTCAAAGATGCTGATACTTATAACCGTGCAACGTCTTCGACGGTATACGATTCTATGGGTCAGTCTTACAAGTTAACGACTTACTACCTCAAAGATCAGACTCAACCAAACACTTGGCAAACGTACTACACCATGTCAGATGAGAACGGTGAAAAGCCGGTCAACATTACTGGTGGTGATGCGACGAATGCACAAGGTCATGTTGGTCACACAATGAAGTTCAACAATGACGGTACGTTAGCAAGCCTAAACAATGGTCAGCCGATTAACTCGGAACCACTGGGTGCTGGTGCGAACCCTATTGACTTGAACGGTGCTGATCCAACTCAAGTGCTTAAGTTTGGTTTAGATTCTTCAACTCAGTTTGCCGCTCCGTTTGAATTGACTAAGTTTGATGAAGATGGCGCGACAACAGGTTTCTTAACAAAAATCGATTTCGATGAGTACGGCAGTGTTCTAGGTACTTATTCAAATGGTGAAAACGTGATGCTTGGCCGTGTAGGCTTGGTTCGTGTACCAAATGAGCAAGGTCTGGATAAGAAAGGCGGTACTCAATGGGATTCTACCAACGACTCTGGTGACAAGATCTGGGGTGAATCGAACAAAGGTTCATTTGGTAGCATCAACAACGGCTCGCTAGAGCAGTCGAACATCGATATGACTCAAGAACTGGTTGATTTGATTTCTGCTCAACGTAACTTCCAGGCGAACTCGCGTTCTCTAGAAGTACACAACCAGCTACAACAGAATATTCTTCAGATTCGTTAATCGTTTAAAGCGTTTGAATCATCTGCGAATACCCAATTCAATGTTATTGAATTGGGTATTGTTGTTTGTCTTTTTATTTGCCGCCCCTATTGCCGCCCGGTAATGCCACTGGCAACAATTCTTCCTCAATGATCCTTTGATGATCACCCTTCTTGTTCGTTTTCTATTTAAATTATTGATAAATAACAGTTAAAAATATTGGCACAGTGTTTGCTTTATTAGCCCCAGAAGATGATTTTTGGAGCAAAATTATGGATCGCGCACTGTTTCTTGCCATGAGTGGCGCTAAGCAAAATATGCAAGCTTTGCAGCTACGTGCAAACAACCTTGCCAACGTAAGTACAACGGGTTTCCGTGCTGATTTAGCACAGGCACGTTCAATGCAAGCGTATGGCGAAGGCATGCCTACTCGTGTTTTCAGCATGACAGAGCGTCCGGGTCATAATTTCGCTCAGGGTAGTGTGGTTACTACTGGCCGAGATCTAGACGTTACCATTCAAGGTGATGGTTGGATTTCAGTGATGGACAATACTGGCCGTGAAGGTTTAACACGTAACGGTAACCTAAGGGTTGACCAAAACGGTTTACTAACCAACGCAAGCGGTCACTTAGTGCTTGGTGAAAACGATGCACCAATCACGCTGCCAATCCCAATCAGCAAAGTAGAAATTGGTACAGACGGTACGATTTCGGTGATTCCTCAAGGCGCTCCAGCTGAAGAATTGGCCGTGGTTGATCGTATTAAGCTTGTACGTCCAGACAACCAAAGTTTGTTTAAAGACACGAATGGTCTATTCCGTTCGAAAAACCCAGATCAGGCATACGAAGCAGATGCAGCGGTGACGTTGCTAAAAGGTGCTATCGAAGGCAGTAACGTAAATGCCGTAGGTGAAATGACCAGCCTAATTGACTTACAACGTCAGTTTGAAATGCAGGTCAAAATGATGAGCACAGCAGAGGAAATGGACAAGTCGTCTGATTCACTGCTTCGTATGAGCTAATAGAATTTAAAGGACATTGCTATGCATCCAGCATTATGGGTAAGTAAAACGGGTTTAGACGCCCAACAAACCAATATCTCAACGATTTCGAACAACCTTGCCAACGCCTCGACCATTGGTTTTAAAAAGAGCCGCGCGGTATTTGAAGATCTGTTCTACCAGAATATTAATCAACCGGGTGGTCAATCGTCTCAGAATACTGAGCTGCCAAGTGGTTTGATGCTGGGTGCCGGTTCTAAGGTCGTCGCGACTCAAAAAGTGCACACTCACGGTAACGCACAAACGACATCTAACAGCCTAGACATGATGATTGAAGGCGACGGTTTCTTCCAAGTTGAAATGCCAGACGGTGAAACAGGTTACAGCCGCAATGGTCAGTTCACACTGAACGGTGAAGGCGCGATCGTAACGTCGGGCCAAGGTTATCCTCTACAACCAGAAATTGTGATTCCTGAAGACGCGATCTCGGTAACGGTTGGTAACGACGGTGAAGTATCGGTTCGTCTACGTGGCGAGCAAAACAACGTCGTGGTTGGTCAAATTACCATTACTGACTTTGTAAACCCAGGTGGTCTAGAGCCAGTAGGTCAAAACCTTTATTTGCCAACTGGCGCGAGTGGCGACCCACAAGAGGGTGTACCGGGTTTTGATGGCCTGGGTAACATCCGCCAATCGATGCTAGAAACATCGAACGTAAACGTAACCGAAGAGCTGGTAAACATGATTGAAGCTCAGCGTGTATACGAAATGAATTCGAAAGTTATCTCGTCAGTAGACAAGATGATGAGCTTTGTTAACCAACAGCTGTAATTGGTTTATTCGCCGTTTACTTTTTTAATTAATCTATCTGTTTTTGCTAATTGACCCATTTACCACTGCCTGCTGAGAGTATATCGCCATGAAACGTATTTTTTGTTTAGCCCTGTTAGCTTCGATGACTGGTTGTACAGTACTGGATCCAATTGAGACGCCAGCACAAGAGAACGCGACCACAGTGGTTGATGCGGTTGAAGGCGATAAGTCGGCAGAAGAAAGTTCAGGAATTATCGACACGCTTCGTGGGCGAACCGATCCAATTGCTGGTGACCCTGCATGGGCGCCAATCAACCCCAAGCAGAAGCCAGAGCATTATGCAGCGGCAACGGGCTCACTGTTTAATGTGAACCACATTGGCAGCATGTATGACGACTCAAAGCCTCGTGGTATTGGTGACATCATCACTGTAGCGCTAGATGAGAATACTCGAGCGACCAAAAAAGCCAACGCAGACATGTCTAAGTCGAATGATGCATCAATGGAGCCGCTGGCTGTTGGTGGTCAAGATCTGACGATCGACAAGTACAACTTCTCTTATGATCTGAGTAACACCAATACTTTTGCTGGTGATGCGTCAGCCAACCAAAGTAACAGCATCAGCGGCTACATTACCGTTGAAGTCATCGAAGTATTAGCTAATGGCAACCTAGTGGTTCGTGGTGAGAAGTGGATGACACTGAACACCGGCGATGAGTACATCCGCCTAAGCGGTACCATCCGTCCAGACGATATTGACTTCGAAAATACCATTGCTTCAAACCGTGTTTCTAACGCACGAATTCAGTACTCAGGGACTGGCGTACAGAAAGATATGCAAGAGCCTGGATTCTTGGCACGATTCTTTAATGTATCTCTGTAGAGCTTGATAGGACGACGACATACTGACAGCCTCTATCACTCAGCCACATTTAGCTAAGCTATTATAAATTAAAGCAATAAAGACAGGTTACTCAATGAAAAAACTGACACTCGTACTATTCGGCATGCTATTTCTTGCCACCAGTGCCCATGCTGCGCGAATCAAAGACGTGGCAAAAGTGGCGGGTGTTCGTAGTAACCAACTTGTCGGTTATGGTTTGGTCACGGGCTTGCCGGGTACTGGTGAGACAACTCCCTTTACCGATCAAACATTTAACGCAATGCTGCAAAATTTTGGCATCCAATTGCCGCCCGGCACTAAGCCAAAAACCAAAAACGTCGCGGCTGTTATTGTGACTGCTGAACTGCCAGCATTCTCTAAGCAAGGGCAAGAAGTTGACGTAACCGTTTCTTCTATCGGTTCAGCAAAAAGCCTTCGTGGTGGTACCTTGCTACAGACCTTCTTGAAAGGTCTAGACGGTCAAGTGTATGCGGTCGCGCAGGGTAACTTGGTGGTAAGTGGCTTTAGTGCACAAGGTAACGACGGTTCTAAGATTGTCGGTAACAACCCTAACGTTGGTATCATCTCTAGCGGTGCGACGGTTGAACAAGAGATCCCAACGCCATTCGGTCGTGGTGACTACATCACCTTCAACCTAATCCAATCAGATTTCACAACGGCTCAGCGTATGGCTGATGCGGTTAATAATTTCCTAGGCCCACAAATGGCTTCAGCGGTAGACGCAACTTCAGTAAAAGTTCGTGCACCGCGTGAAATCAGCCAGCGTGTAGCATTCTTGTCGGCTATCGAAAACATCGAGTTCGACCCTGCTGAAGGCTCTGCAAAAATCATCGTCAACTCTCGTACAGGTACGATTGTGGTTGGTAAGCACGTTCGCCTAAAAGCGGCGGCGGTCACCCACGGTGGTATGACGGTTGCAATTAAAGAAAATCTAAACGTAAGCCAACCGAATGCATTCTCTGGTGGCCAAACGGTAGTGGTCCCTGATTCTGATATCGAAATCACGGAAGGCGATGGTAAGATGTTCAAATTTGAACCTGGCCTAACGCTGGACGATTTGGTACGCGCAGTCAATGAAGTGGGCGCTGCACCTTCTGATTTAATGGCAATCCTTCAAGCACTGAAACAAGCGGGTGCAATTGAAGGCCAATTGATCATTATCTAAGAAGGGGTAAAGCATGATTAAAAATAACAATGACATCGGCTTTATTCACGATATCGGTAGCCTAGACCGCCTTCGTCAACAAGCGGTAAACGGTGAAGAAGGTAGCGAGAAAGAAGCATTAACCGCGGCGGCAAAACAGTTTGAATCGATTTTCACCTCGATGTTGTTTAAGTCAATGCGCGATGCTAACTCGAGCTTTAAGTCGGATATGTTGAACAGCCAGAACGAGCAGTTCTATCGTCAGATGCAAGATGACCAAATGGCGAGTGAGTTAAGCGCTTCAGGTTCGTTAGGTCTTGCAGATATGATCGTGGCTCAACTAAGCGCTGGCCAAGCAAGCGATACGTCTGAAGAGAAGGTTCGCAGTGAAGGCTTTGATGCTTCATTGCAAAGACCGCAATATTCAGGCCGTTCGGAAGAGCGAGCGTCAGACGTTCAACCTGCGCAAGCAGCAAAACAGCCAGTATCCTTTGATTCTCCAGAATCGTTTGTGACCTCAATGAAGCCTTACGCGGAAAAAGCGGCAAGTGCGCTTGGTGTGGACTCGTCTCTTCTATTGGCACAAGCTGCCCTTGAAACGGGTTGGGGTTCTAAAATGGTTAAGAACTCTTTGGGCAACAGCAATAACTTATTTAACATCAAAGCAGATAGAAGTTGGAAGGGCGATAAGGTCGCGACTCAAACTCTTGAGTTCCATGGCAAAACCGCCGTTAAAGAGTCAGCTTCCTTCCGTTCTTACTCTAATTTCGAAGATAGCTTTAATGATTACGTGAAGTTCTTGAACGAAAATCCAAGATACGAAACGGCGCTACAGCATCAAGGCAATTCAGAGAATTTCATCAAAGGTATTCATCAGGCTGGTTACGCAACTGACCCTAACTATGCAGACAAGGTTTTACGAGTTAAAGCCAAGATTGATGAGATGAACTAGCGTCATAAATCAACATAGAGAGCTTGCTACTGGCAGGCTCTTTTCTTCTCCGCCCCTTCAGTTCTTACGCGTAATCCATAGTTATCTCCTTACACTTCAATAAATTATCGTCTTTTAATTTCCTATTGTTTGTGTTGGCACATATATTGCTTTTATCTTAGTAATATACGGTTGTAGTTAATCAGTTCATTCTGGTTTTGTTAAGTTTTTTGGGGGCATTATGGCGTCGGATCTTCTGAATGTAGGGGCACAAAGTGTTCTTACGGCTCAGAGACAGCTCAACACCACAGGTCATAACATTTCTAACGCTAACACAGAGGGCTATAGCCGCCAGTCTGTGATTCAAGGTGTGAATGACCCGCGCCAGTACGGTGGGCAATCCTACGGTATGGGTGTACATGTGGAAAATGTTCGCCGCTCTTGGGATCAGTTTGCCGTCAAAGAACTTAACTTATCGACAACCAATGCCGCCAACAAAGGCGATACCGAAGCCAACCTCGATATGCTGTCGAGCATGTTGTCGTCGGTCGCTTCAAAGAAGATTCCAGAAAACCTCAACGAATGGTTTGATTCCGTTAAGACTCTCGCCGATACCCCAAATGATGTGGGTGCGCGTAAGGTCGTGTTAGAGAAAGCAGGGCTTGTAACTAAAACCTTGAATGAATTTCATGAAACAGTTCGTCAACAGTCTGATTCTACGAATAAAAAATTAGATATGGGTATCGAGCGAGTTAACCAACTTGCGTACGAGATCCGTGATGTTCAGCGTTTAATGATGCGAACTCCTGGGCCTCATAATGACCTACGAGATCAGCATGAAAAGTTGATTAATGAGCTTTCTGGTTACACCAAAGTTACGGTGACACCACGCTCAAATGCCGAAGGGTTTAATGTCCATATTGGTAATGGCCATACCTTGGTCTCTGGTAGTGAAGCGAGTCAGCTGAAGATGGTTGATGGCTTACCCGATGCACATCAGCGCCGCCTAGCGATTGTTGAAGGTAAGTCTTTAAAACCGATCACCAGCAGTGATATCGACGGAAAAATCGGCGCCATGCTAGACATGCGTGACGAACATATCCCAGCAATCATGGATGAGCTTGGTCGTTTGGCGACCGCGTTTTCATATGAGGTCAATAGTCTTCAAGAACAAGGTTTGGATCTTAACGGCAACGTAGGTAAGGACTTGTTTACCGACGTGAACTCAGAGCTGGTGGCAAAATCTCGTGTCACGGCTAGCGGGCAATCGAAAGCCGATGTTGCGGTATACATTGATGATACTTCTGCCTTAAAAGGCGGTGAGTATGGACTGAAATACGATGGCAGTGATTATGTCGTGACTAAGCCGAACGGTGAGACCGTTAAGATGGCGACCGACTCTAGCGGTAGTGCTTTTTATCTTGATGGCATGCGAGTGGAAGTACGTAACCCTCCTGAACTAGGAGAGAAACTGTTACTGCGTCCAACGCGTAATTTTGCTGCGCAGATTCATATGGAAACCAAAGACCCGAAAGACATTGCTGCGCAAAGTTATGAGGCATCGACCACGTTTGCCAAGGGTACAGCGGGATTTAAAATCCTAGAAGCAGGTCAACTGCGTGAGTTTGAAGTGATTGTCTCACCAAAAGGTGAGCAGTTTGCTGTGACGGATCCGAAGGGTAACATTTTAATGCAGCCTCAACCGTATCCGCCACAAGGGCCAGTGACCATCAACGGTACAACGTTTGAGCTCACACCCGGTGCGGTGGCAAATGATAAGTTTACGGCAAACCTTGTCCCATCAGAAGGTGACAACGGTAACCTGCGTAAGCTACAAGATCTTCAAACAGGAAAGCTGTTGAATGATGGTGAGTCTACGATTTTAGACCTTTACCACAACTTGAATACTAATACGGGCTTGAAGTCTTCAACGGCAAATCGCCTGAGTGATATTGCGACATTAGAAAAACAGTCGGCTCAAGAACGTATTGCTTCTATCTCGGGAGTAAACCTCGATGAAGAAGCGGCAAACATGATGAAATTTCAGCAAGCGTATATGGCTTCTTCACGTATCATGCAAGCAGCCAATGATACGTTTAACACTATTTTGGCTCTGAGATAGGAAGGTATAAATGTTGAATCGTATCTCTAGCTTCCATAATTATCAGTCAGTACAAAACGACTTGCGCCGTCAAGAGAACAAGGTGCATCACAACCAAGCACAACTTGCTTCGGGTAAGAAGTTACAGTCGCCAAGTGATGACCCATTAGCGACGCACTATTTACAGAACATTGGTCAGCAGTCAGAACAGCTTAAACAGTATGTCGATGCGATTACTCTAGTCAGAAACCGTCTTGAGCATCATGAAGTATTGGTTTCTAACACTGAAGGCTTTGCTGATGAAGCAAAACGAACCGTGATGGAAATGATCAACGGTGCGCTTTCTCCAGAAGACCGTTTAGCTAAGAAGCGTGAAATTCAAGAACTGGCGAATAACTTCCTGCATTTAGCCAACTCTCAAGATGAGTCGGGTAACTACACGTTTGCAGGCACTAAGCCGAAAAATCAGCCTTTCTTTCGAGATAACGAAGGGAATGTGACATATCAAGGTGATGACTACCAACGCAAGATGCGTGTGGCAAGCAGCTTTGAAATGGCAATGAATGATCCGGGCAGCAAGATGTTTATGGAAATAGACAACCCGTTCGGTGACTACGAACCTCAGTACGAGCTTGAACCTGCGTCTGAGTTATTGCTCGGGCGTGCGACCAACAGCGATGAAGATGGGTCTACTTATAAAGTGACGTTTGTCGACATGCAGACGGGCAATTTCGCTTATCAGCTTGAAAAAGACGGCGCAGTGGTTGCGGCAGAAGATTTTGATCCTTCGACAGGCATTGTTTATGAAGGGCTGAATATTCAAATCAAAGGCCAAATCACTAAAGGTGATTCGATCACCTTAGAACCACGAGAGACTTTCTCTATCTTTGATACGTTCAAAGAGGCTGCTGAGCAGGCTGAAAACCCGGTATCGGATGCATCAGCAACAGCGAAACTGCACCAAGTAACTGAAGAGTTCCACGCTGCGTTTATCCATTTGACCAAGGCAAGAACCGATGTTGGTGCACGCTTGAGTACTTTGGATATTCAAGAGCAACAACATGAAGATTTCAAGTTGTCTTTAGCAAAAGCAAAAAGCAACTTTGAAGACTTGGATTACTCGAAAGCGATCATTGAGTTCAATGAAAACTCTCGAGCACTACAAGCTTCTCAACAAGCGTTTGGCAAAACCAAAGACCTGACCTTGTTTAACTATATTTAATGATCAATCGGTATTTAATGGTGGCTTGTCGATCACCATGGCGTTGATTCCTTGCCGTATGTGCTATGCCATACGTGCGAATGACGCCACAGTTTGCCGCTTTTTTGTACGAAGCATGATGTTTCTAGAATAGCGGCAAAAAACGGCAATAAGGAAGGTGAATGTTTTTCATCTTCTAATAGTAGAAAATCATAATTGCGCAGTGTTGTTTGTAAGCTTCTGATTTTTAGATAATTAAAAAATTATTTATATGATATTAAACTTGGCATACAACTTGTATCTGTGTTGGTTATAAATGATTAATACAGATCTTAAACCTTGTATAGGGTTTATCGAGTAATACACGGTCAGTGCTTATCCATATGAGAGTAAAGCTGGCCGCTTCGCAGAAAGCTTGCGAACTCATAAGGAGAGCAAAATGGCTATCAATGTAAGCACTAACGTATCTGCTATGACAGCACAACGTTACCTGAATAAAGCGTCTAATGACTTAGCGACTTCTATGGAGCGTTTGTCATCTGGTCACAAGATCAACAGCGCGAAAGATGATGCGGCAGGTCTGCAAATCTCGAACCGTCTAACCGCTCAGTCTCGTGGTCTTGATGTGGCAATGCGTAATGCCAACGACGGTATTTCGATTGCTCAAACAGCAGAAGGCGCGATGAACGAATCGACTAACGTACTACAACGTATGCGTGATCTAGCGATTCAATCATCAAACGGCACTAACTCGCCGGCAGAGCGTACTGCACTGAACGAAGAGTCAATGGCACTTCAAGATGAGCTTAACCGTATTGCGGAAACCACATCGTTTGGTGGTCGTCGTCTACTGAACGGTTCATTCGGTGAAGCTTCATTCCAGATCGGTTCTAACTCTGGTGAAGCAATGATCATGGCTCTGACAAGTATCCGTGCAGATGACTACCGTATGGGTGGTACTACGTTCGATTCAGAAAACGCGAAAGATAAGAACTGGGAAGTGCCGCCAACAGCGAGCGATCTTAAGTTCGAATTCAAAACCAAAGCGGGTGAAGACATCGTTTTAGATATCAATACCAAAGCGGGCGATGATATCGAAGAGCTTGCGACTTACATTAATGGTCAGTCTGATCTTGTGAACGCATCGGTTACTGATGATGGTCGCATTCAACTGTTCGTTGCTGAACCTGACCTTGACGGCCCAATGTCTATCTCTGGTGGTCTAGCGTCTGAGCTAGGTATTAAGAGTGAAGGCCGCGCAACCTCGGTTCAAGATGTTAGCTTAACCAGCGTTGCGGGTTCACAGAACGCGATCAGCGTGATTGATTCTGCAATGAAGTACGTGGATTCACAGCGTGCTGATTTGGGTGCAAAACAGAACCGTCTAAGCCACAGTATTAATAACTTGGCAAACGTACAAGAGAACGTAGACGCTTCAAACAGCCGAATCAAAGATACGGACTTTGCGAAAGAGACGACGCAAATGACCAAATCACAAATTCTGCAACAAGCAGGTACTTCAATACTTGCTCAAGCAAAACAGTTGCCTAACTCTGCAATGTCATTATTGCAATAGTTATTGGTTGAACTTGCTGCTCGTGTTCAGACGTGAGCCATGCAGCAAGGGAAACTGGCAAGCATACTTACTATTGAATGTTTAGCTCTCTCATCTCTCACCTGCTATCCATTTTTGCAGTAAGAATGCAACGGCAAGTCGGAAATGTGTTCATTTCTCGATGATCTCCACACAGGCTCTGACGCGCCAACTAGCCCCGGTTCTCTCAAAGGAAAAGGGGCTTTTTCCTTTCTGTATTTCTTGCTTTTGCTATTTATTTTCCTGTGAACTTTCTCGCACTACCTTTTCCAAATCTCTATTTGATGGTTCTTCTTCACGACAAATAATGTCATCTATTACACAAGATTTGCGTAAGTCAGAGATCTTTGGCGATTGATCATTTCTCGACCTTGAGCCATTTAGACGGCGGTTCGTACGCTTTCTGAACAGATTAAGATCTTTTTCCAATTGAAATCTATCGCTGTATTAGAAAATGATGAAAATTAAGTTGTTGATAAATATTAGATTAATATTTTTTTTGTGGTTTTTTGAAAGTTTTTCTAAAGCTTCTGATTTTCGCGCCGTTATTAAAAGTAACTTTGAGAGAACTACTTGGTTTTCCGAGACGTCGGAAACCGCTATACCGGAAAATCAATTGG
>NZ_JBFRKI010000048.1:0-3042 GCF_041469245.1 Vibrio sp. 10N.286.51.B11
CACTGTCAACGAAATGACCCAAATCGCTTAAGCCAACTTTGTATTCCCCCTTATTTGAGTGAATGGCTTTAAAAGCTTTTTGCTCAAATACACTTGTTTTCATCTACGTATTTTCTTGGTTTACATATCATGATCACAGACCTTTGGTTTTATGTTGCAGCGATGCCTGCCGTTTTTTTCTATGGCATGGGCAAGGGAGGGGTCGGCGGTATTTTGGGGATGCTATCGGTACCTTTGATGGCGATGAGCGTATCGCCAGTTCAAGCCGCTGCGATTTTATTACCATTATTGTGTGGTATGGATTTAATGGCGCTGTTTTACCACCACAAGAACTGCAATTACGTCGAGCTAAAAAGTATGATGCCCTTCGCTATTATGGGGGTGATGAGTGCAGCTTATTTTATGGGTAGTCTGTCAACATCTGTCGTTGAACTTATCATTGGGGGGCTGGCTTTGGTCTTTTTAACACAAAAGTTTCTGCTAAAGCAGGTTCAATTTAGCCACCCGATAAAGGGCTATGCCTTAAGTATGTTGTCTGGGTTTTCCAGTACAATTGCCCATGCCGGTGGTCCGCCTGCAAGCATGCATCTACTGCCAAAAAATCTGCCGAAAGAACAATTAATCGGCACCAGCGTAGTATTTTTCACGGTGCTTAACTTTATTAAGTTGATCCCATACAGCTATATGGGGCTGCTCGATATGCAAAACTTGATGACCTCGTTAGTTTTGGTGCCGATTGCGTTTTTAGGGGTTAGAGCCGGTGTGTGGATGGTGAATATCATCTCTCAAGAGTTGATTTACAAGATAAGTTATAGCGTTCTGTTTCTTACGGGAACCAAGATGCTCTATTCCGGCCTCACGGCACTTTAAATGCGATTTTAAAACCTCTTTTTCTTTTATCATAAGGACACGTTATGTCTAACATTATCAATCTCGGGGTTACCGATTTATCTTTTCATCGCGTTACTGCATCCATAGTTAGCCATGTCTTAACTGATATGGGTTTTCAGGTGGAACGTGTCTACGCACCACATCAAGAAAATTTCCAAAATCTAAAAGTGGGCCGTATCGACATGCTCTCTTCTGCCTGGTTACCTTCAAGCCACGGTATCTATAAATCCGATGTTGAAACGGTAGAGCCTTTGTTAGAGTTAGGTTTGCACTATAAACCGTACGCTCTATGGGGGGTGCCCGATTATGTACCTGAGGAGGTTGTTTCACAAATCAGTGACCTATTAAAACCAGAAGTCGTTAAGCGCACCAACAAACACATTCAAGGTATTAACCCAGGTGCTGGCATTACCCGATTCTCTATTGAAATGATGGACCAATATGGATTAAGCGATGTGGGTTATCATTTTCACTCTGGTTCAGAAGAGGATTGCTTTGGTGCCTACGAACGTGCGGTTGAAAATAATGAGTGGGTTATTGTGCCATTGTGGAAACCACAGTTCTTGCACCACCTATTTACTATCCGTGAATTAAAAGAGCCCAAAGGATTATTGGGTAGCGTTGATCGCGCCATATTATTACTTCGACAAGAAAGATCAATCGTATTTACCCCAGCACAGTTGGCACAGCTAGATCAATTGCGCTTTTCAAATGAAATCATCGCAGAATTGGATTACAAGGTTTGCCGTGCGGGATTAGCGGTTGATGATGTGACTCGTGAGTGGTTGGACAACCATCAGTAGTTAAGACCATCACCGCTTTACTGAGGGCTGGCAATTTCCACGCCCTCACAACCTCAACAGTTAACCCAATAGAATCCCTTTGTCCTTCATTTGGATTAGAATCTGTTCGGTCTTTTCTCTAAGCATATCCCTTATTAGGCGGACGGTTGGGGTAATAGATTGTCGGCTTGGGCATATTAACCAAAGCTCAGTGGAAGTCGGTTTATAGTCTGCCATTACATTGACCACTTTCCCTGTTAGCAAGTCATCGGCCATATCGAGGCAAGACTTGATTGCTACCCCTTTCCCCGCCACACACCAGCGCCGAACAAGATCGCCATCATTAGATGCTCTGTTACCTTTCAGTTTTACCTTAATGTCCTCTTTTCCATCATTAAACAACCACTCATTTTGCAAAATATCATGTAACTGGTAAAACAGGGCATTATGTTCAAGCAGATCATCTGGCTCGGATGGAGTACCGTATTTTGCTAAATACTCCGGGCTGGCGCACAACAGCCTTGGCACATCACAAATTTTAAAACCGTACATACTCGCATCGGTTGGTGAGCCATAGCGCAGCGCCATATCAACAGAATCTCGATAAAAATCGATGTTGCTGTCACTGATACTGGAGCGAAGTGAAACGTCTGGGTAGTCCAACAAAAATTCATCAAGCCAAGGTGTGACCACATTTCGGCCCAAATCAGACGAAAGGGCGATGCGGATCTCTCCATCAATAATCCCTAGCTCTTCACGCATGTTCATTTTGGCTTTTTCAAGCATCTGCAACGCCTCTTCACACTGAGGCAAATAACGCTCGCCGGCAGAAGATAAGCGTAAATGACGAGTCGTTCGTACAAATAATTCAGCCCCTAATGATGCCTCAACACGTTTCACCGCCGCACTTGCCGTTGCCGTGCGCATATCCAGATTTGTCGCAGCAGCAGTGATGCTGCGAAACTCTGCGACTTTTAAAATGACCTGAAAATCCTCTAAGAGCATAACCGTTACCTTTTAATCAGTGTGTTAACAAAATCTGAAAATGACTATCCCTTTATATCGCACCACATGAAATATTAAAAGATTATTATCAAATTTTAATTGGTAATTATTCAAATGATGGGCTGTTTTTCATTGGCAATGTTCGCACTATTATACCTCCATACCAACAACGCAGTGCGCTAAGCACGGCACTAACTCAGAACGAAGGAAACTCCTATGACTACATTAACGATTGTTGCAAACATCAAAGCCAATGACGACAAAATTGAACTTGTGAAAGCTGAGCTACTAAAACTTATCGAGATAACTCGTGCTGAAGAAGGTTGCATCAACTATGACCTTCATCAAGACAACGACAACCCAG
>NZ_JBFRKI010000049.1:0-2172 GCF_041469245.1 Vibrio sp. 10N.286.51.B11
CACTGTCAACGAAATGACCAAGATCGCTTAGTTAAAAATTAACGTATTTAAACATTCAATTATCAAAATAGATTTGAAAGTATTTACAATATAAGTCAGTAATTGAGTGTAGTACCTGTACTACATTTAGTGAGTAACTCAATATGACATGACGAGTTGCCCTATCACTAAAACATTAAAGACATCAAAATTACCGACGATTTCGGTATCAAATTTAAAAGGAACATCCCATGACTACATTAACGATTGTTGCAAACATCAAAGCTAATGACGACAAAATTGAACTGGTGAAAGCCGAGCTACTAAAGCTTATCGACATTACTCGCGCTGAAGAAGGTTGCATCAACTATGACCTTCATCAAGACAACGAAAACCCAGCGCATTTTACTTTTTATGAAAACTGGGTATCACGTGAACTTTGGCAAGCTCATATGGGCAACCAGCACCTTGCGGACTACATGACAGCAACGGAAGGCTCTGTCGCAAGCTTCACAGTCAACGAAATGACTAAGATCGCGTAACGACAACATAAAACAAGCTTGTTATAGCACTATGCCCTGACTAAAACGGTTTGGGGCATCAAAGAACACCAATGAGGCTCGACATGAAAAATATGAAAATCTTACTAACACTTGCGACTGCGATGATAGTTAACACAGCGCAAGCGGCTGATATCGAAGTGGTTGCCAAGCTTGATGACACACGACCAGGGAACATTACAGTAACGAAGCAGGGGCGTACTTTCCTTTCTATGCAACCCCTTGATGCACCTGAACTTCGTGTTGTTGAATTGATGAAGGATGGCTCAACCAAAGCATTTCCAACCCAAGACTGGGCAGATGGTCCAGATAAAGGTGAGGTTGGTTTGGCTTCAGTAATCGGTATTGATAGTACCGATGATGGTGTTGTGTGGGTGTTAGATATGGGCAGTGAAACTTCGCCTTCGCAAATTGTTGCATGGGATACCGTCAACGATAAGCTATTTAAACGCATTGAAATTGGAAAAGACGTACAGGTCGGTAACTCTTTTTTACAGGATTTTGCATTAGATACACTGCGTAACCAGATGTACATTGCCGATACGAGTTTAGGTAATCTGTATGGCGAAGCTGCGCCTGCCTTTGTTGTTGTAGATTTAAATACAGGTAAATCTCGCCGCGTTTTGCAATCAAATAAAGCACTGCTTTCACCTGAGCATGAAGTTGTGATTGATAGTTCTCGTATGGCGACAAAGCGTGAAGATGGTAGCGTTGATGCGATTTATCTTGGTGTGAATCCAATCACTATTGATGCAAATAATGAATGGCTATATTTTGGTACAGTCAATGGTAGTGCTATCTACCGTATTCCTGCCGCTGCTCTTGCTAACACAGCGCTTAGTGAAGATGCATTGGCCGAGCAGATTGAATTTTTCAGTGAAAAACGTCCAAGTGATGGCATGATTATCGCAGATAACGGTGATATCTATGTCGGTGATATTGAGAAAAATGCTGTTGGTGTGGTGAATAAAGACGGCTACAAAATCTTTGCACAAGATGACAAGTTATTGTCATGGGCAGATGGTTTCTCTATCCAGGGTGATTACTTGTACGTCACTCAAAACTCTCTTCACTTCCACCCTGCTTTCAACGAAGGCGAAGAAGGTTCAACCAAGCCATACCATGTGCTTCGAATCAAACTTAACTAATTGATGGTCTTTATGGCGGGAGTCATTCTCTCCTGTCCTTATTTTTCAATTCAATAGCGAGCCCATCATGAAAAATTCACGATAAAACCGAGTCGAGACCTTATCCAGATGTCTGAATTTGCCTCATCTGCTGTTGGCGGAGGTGATGTGATTGCTGACGGTAGCAAGGTTACACATCTTCAGGTTGGAACCGCGTGGTTGGTCTGTTTTTTCCGACTTGGGACACTGTCGCGATCAATCAAGGTAGCAACGATGTGGCCAGAGGCGGAGGCAGTACTGATGGTATGTTAGCTCAGGAAGTGGTTGGTCATGAAGATCGCTTTATAACTTTTCCAGATCACCTTTCTTACGAAGAAGCATCAACTGTAGTGGATCAGTAAATTTGGCCACATAGTCAGAACTCTAGACATAAGGAAAAGTAAGTCTAATCGCGTGTCTTGAAATTAGCCTCAATCCTGCTCTAGCTTGATGTATGGAATCCACTC
>NZ_JBFRKI010000050.1:0-6290 GCF_041469245.1 Vibrio sp. 10N.286.51.B11
CGAAATCTTTAGCAACACCACCGTACACTTTTGCAAGAGTAGTACAGATAGCAGCAGTTAGAGTTGTTTTACCGTGGTCAACGTGGCCGATAGTACCAACGTTTACGTGCGGTTTCGTACGTTCAAATTTTTCTTTAGACATGGGGTGTCCCTCTAGGTACGGATTAGGTGGCTTAAAATAAGACCACGCAACCAAAAAAAATGGTTTTCTTTATTAAAGGAGAAGAAGCTTTAGACTGGTGCTAATACCCAGAGTCGAACTGGGGACCTCACCCTTACCAAGGGTGCGCTCTACCGACTGAGCTATATCAGCACACAAAATGAGTTGGAGCGTGCAGCGGGAATCGAACCCGCATCATCAGCTTGGAAGGCTGAGGTAATAGCCATTATACGATGCACGCAACACGTAACTCTGTTTGAGCTATTTAACCTTTAGAATATGGTGGAGAGGGACGGATTCGAACCATCGAAGGCAGTGCCAACAGATTTACAGTCTGCTCCCTTTGGCCACTCGGGAACCTCTCCAAATTTTGAGCTTTCTCTCGCTTGCCTTAAAGGAAGGGAGAAAGTGGTGCCGACTACCGGAATCGAACTGGTGACCTACTGATTACAAGTCAGTTGCTCTACCTACTGAGCTAAGTCGGCACAAGTGGGGCGCATTTTATTGAATGATTTTCCACCTTGCAATAGCAAATTGAAAAAAAGTGCAAAATTCTCTGAGCAAACTCCTACATACGGCTATTTAGCTCAAGGTTTACGTCTTTAACCCGCATCTAGTACAGGAAGATATTTTATTTATCTATCGCTTGATGTATTTTCCATGCACTTGTTTTGTTATCCACTATAGAGTTTTGTATGAGCCCATTTATGTCATTTGACCGCGAACGTTGGTCTGAGCTAAGGAATTTAGTTCCGATGACACTTTCTGAGAGCGACTTAAAAGAGCTTCAAGGCATCAATGAAAAGCTCACAATGGAAGAGGCAGTAGAGATCTATCTACCGCTATCTCGTCTATTGAACCTCTATGTGGCAGCCAGACAGAATAGAAACTCGGTACTCCACCAATTTCTAGATAAGAAAGAGAAAGCGCCACCTTTTATCATCGGTATTGCGGGTAGCGTAGCTGTTGGCAAAAGTACCACTGCGCGTCTGCTTAAAGCCCTACTCTCTCGCTGGGAAAACCACCCAAAAGTTGAACTAGTGACAACCGATGGCTTTTTATATCCAAACGAGGTGTTAGAAGAGAAAGGGTTGATGAGCAAAAAGGGCTTTCCTGAATCTTACGATATCAAGCGTTTAGTGAACTTTGTTTCGGATGTAAAAGCTTGCAAGAGAAATGTCACAGCCCCTGTTTACTCGCATCTTACGTACAATATTACTGATGACGTTAAGTGCGTCGACCTACCAGATGTGCTTATTATTGAAGGGCTTAATGTTTTACAAACCGGAATGAATTATCCACACGAGCCACATCGCGTGTTTATTTCAGACTTCCTTGATTTCTCACTCTATGTTGACGCTGATAGCCAACAAATCAAAGAATGGTACGTCAATCGCTTTATGAAATTCCGCGATGGCGCGTTTACTAAGCCTGGCTCTTACTTTAGTCATTACACTAAATTATCGAACCAAGCCGCATTGGACAAAGCAGAAGGTATCTGGAGTTCAATTAATGGCTTGAACCTTGAACAAAATATCCTTCCGACAAGAGAAAGGGCTCACCTGATTCTACGTAAAGGCGCAGATCATATGGTTGAAGAAGTGTTACTAAGAAAATAGTAACGCCTTAGTCGCCTTTTCTTAGCGATATCTCGCCACCAATATAGCTCTCGACACCATTCTCAGTTTTGAGCAATACAGCACCTTGTTCATCGATGCCTTGAACAACACCTTCAATTTCTCTAGGTCCAATGATCAATCTAACATTGCGACCTAAGAAATTATCCAAGCGGTTCCAACGCTCTAAAAAATTGGACATTCCTTTCAACTCGTAGTCGACAAGTGACTTATCCCAAGCATTGATCAGAGCCTGCGCTAACTGGTTACGGTCTGGCACCTTCCCATCACACACTTCTTTAAGGGAAGTCCATGGCTGGCCAATACCTGATGTTGTTGGATCCATGGATAGGTTTAGCCCTAAACCAATCACAATATGCGCAGCGCCGCCAGACTGTCCTGACAGCTCGACCAAGATACCTGCAAGCTTCTTGTCATTGTGGTAAAGGTCGTTCGGCCATTTAAGCTTTACACCTTCTACGCCCATCTCTTCCAAAGCTTCAACAACAGCTACACCAACCACAAGGCTTAAGCCCATTGCGGCAGCCATCCCCGCGTCGAGTCTCCAATACATTGAAAGATAGAGGTTTGCACCAAATGGTGATACCCACTCTCGTCCACGGCGTCCACGACCCGCAGCTTGATATTCAGCAATACAGACAGAACCCGATTCGAGGGTGTTAGTGCGCTCTAATAGGTGTTGGTTTGTAGAACCTATGATGGGAATGAGTTCAAGAGAAGCATCGCGACTAACTGCAGACAATTTGTCTTGGTCAAGCATATCCAAACGACTGGCTAGTTTGTAACCCTTGCCTTGTACTCGGTAGATATCTAAACCCCACTCTTGAATACCTTTAATGTGCTTACTGATAGCCGCTCGTGATACGCCAATCATTTCACCTAGGTCTTCACCTGAATGAAACTCACCGTCAGCAAGACATCTCAATAGTGCAAGCTTGGTACTGTGCTCTCTCATGCCAATGACTCCAAAGCCTTATCCAAGTTTGTCTCGCAGTCTCGTCCCATAAAGCGCACTTCATGTTCCAATCGAATATCGAATTTATTCAAAACGGACTGGCGCACTCGCTCTGCAAGCTTAAGGATATCCACAGCAGAAGCCTCATCATAATTGATAATAACCAATGCTTGGTTGGGGTGAACCTGAGCGCCACCTTCTGTCACACCCTTGAACTGGCATTGATCAATCAGCCAGCCAGCAGCAACTTTGATCATGTCATTACTCTCATAACCAACCATATTTGGATATAGAGCTAACAAGCGATCAAAATGATCTTTGGTGATCACAGGGTTTTTGAAGAAGCTACCCGCATTCCCTTGTACTCTAGGGTCTGGCAGCTTACTTGAACGGATAGCACACACTTCATCAAATATAGTGCGAGGGGAGAGCGTATCGGCTGCTAGGCTTTTTAACGGGCCATAGTGATTGCATGGCTCCCACTCTTTCGGCAACGTTAAACCAATCGCAACAACAATCGCTTTATCGTAGAGAGCGTGTTTGAAAATAGAATCTCGGTAACCAAAGAGACACTCTTCTTTGCTTAATCGCTTAACTGTATAAGTATCCAGACACAGGATATCGACATACTCGCATACGTCTTGTAGCTCAACACCATACGCACCAATATTCTGAATCGGAGCAGAGCCGGAACAGCCGGGTATCATTGCTAGGTTTTCTAGACCACCCAGCCCTTTATCCACACTCCACTCAACCAAGCTTGGCCAATCCTCGCCACCACTCACATGCAGTAGGTGATGACTGTCCGTCTCGGCCAGCTCAATCCCGGCTAATTTATTCACGATGACCAGGCCAGCGAAGTGCTCAGTAAAAAGCATATTACTGCCCTTACCCAGTATTAACTTAGGCAAAGCTGACCATTTAGGGTCTTTGTAAAGCGAAATAAGTTCTTCGGTAGTGGTGACTTCAACCAACGCATCACACGTCTGATCGATGGAAAAAGTATGAACATTTTTTAAACTAGCATTGAGATGGAATTGCATGGCGATATTCAATTAACTTACACTGCGGTCATTCTACAGCAGATAAACCAATGGCGCAGTGACTGAATGAACAATGTCATCATTACTCAATTAGACCCAGTAAAGGTTCCCCTAGTTAAACGTTTCTATAAAGAACATTACCCAACGGGAAAAGCGAATAAGAGTGAACTGATCTATTCGTTATTGCTGAATAACGAACTGTGCGGTGTCGTGCGTTTTCGTACAATAGAAAATAATCGCTTACTTACCGGTATGGCGATATCAAAACAACATCGTGGTCAGCAATTAGGCTCCCAGCTTATGGATTATTGTGCGCAACATACGCTTACGGAAGATGATTACTGCTTTGCGTACGCTCATCTCACCAATTTTTACGCGCGACACAAATTCGTACAAGTAGACCCTAAAGATCTACCAAATGGTTTAAGAGTTTTATACGAGCGCTATTCGAATAGCGGAAAAGATCTCATTCCTATGCATTATCAGCAAAATTGTTAGAGAATGCCTCGATTATCTAGTATTTGGTGCTATCCCTTTGGTAAAATTAAAGGTTCGCAATTTTGCATATTTTTAAGGTAAAACAGTCAATATGATTGCCAGTAGGAATCCATTCATACAGTTGCCAACCATAGCGCAGAATCCTGACAAGTTTGAAGTACTACTATCAGCGCAAGAGTTTCGAACTCGCCTACTTGATGAAATATCTCGCGCAACGACTCGTATTAGTTTAGTCGCTTTGTATCTTGAAGATGATGAGGCTGGCCGTGAGATCCTAACTGCCTTATATGAAGCAAAGCAAAAGAATCCAGAATTAGACGTGAGCGTTTGTGTCGATTGGCACCGGGCGCAGCGTGGATTGATTGGCGCAGAGTCTTCTGAAGGCAATGCAGCCATGTATAAAGAGTTCGCAGAGAAATATCAACATTCTGTGCCTGTCTATGGCATTCCCGTTCGCGGCAAAGAAGTCTTTGGCGTATTGCACTTAAAAGGCTTTATCGTCGATGATAGCGTGATATACAGCGGTGCAAGCCTTAACAATATCTATCTGAATTACCATGACCGCTATCGCTTTGATCGTTACCATGTTTTAAACAATGCAGCTCTTGCTGACTCAATGTTTGCCTACGTACACGAACAGATGGTTGCGGACAGCGCTGTTTATGACCTGGCTGATAAGAACAAGCCTGCGACCAAAGAACTGAAACCAGCGATTCGTCAGTTTCGAGCATCATTGGCAAGGTCTCAGTATCAATTCGAAGGGCAAGAGGTTTCAGCAGAGCAAGTGGCTGTAACACCATTGGTTGGTATCGGTAAAAGACGTAACCGTCTGAATCAGGGAATCAACCAACTCGTCGCTCAAGCTAAAGATGAAATCTTCATCTGCACACCTTACTTCAACTTCCCACCTAGCCTAGCTAAAGAAGTGAAGAAAGCACTTAAGCGTGGCGTAAAGGTCAGCATTGTTGTTGGTGATAAGACAGCGAATGATTTCTTTATCTCACCAGAAGAAGAGTTTAAAACGATTGGTGGTTTGCCATACCTTTACGAACTGAACTTACGCCGTTTCGCTAAAGCGAATGAAGCTCATATTGCTAGCCGTAATCTATCAATTCGACTTTGGCAACACGATTCCAATAGCTTCCACCTAAAGGGCATTTGGGTAGATAAGCGCTACATGCTACTAACAGGTAATAATCTAAATCCACGCGCATGGAAGTTGGATCTAGAGAACGGTATCTTTATCCAAGATAACTACCATCACCTAACAGACAAGTTTCAGGCTGAAGTGGATAACATCCTTCAACACACTCAGCTTATCTGTACTTATAAGCAGTTAGACAAGGTAGAGAGCTACCCGATGGAAGTTCAGAAGTTGATTCGTAAGATCACTCGTGTGAAAGCCGATAGGGTGCTTAAGCAAATACTGTAGTCGATGTATTAGAGACACTATTTATCAACGCCTAGCAAACGCTAGGCGTTTTTGTATCTACGAGATAGCTATTTAGGTTTGTTTGATGGTCTTTCGAATCAACATCTCTATTTATTCATAGTGAGTGTGATAGCTTGAAGTGTTAAGCATCCTACCTTTTCCTTAGTCAGTCTCAGGGTTCCAGATACGTGTATCAGGTATGGTTTAGATAGCAGCTAAACGAGTACCAATACGAACATAATCGACAATTACCCTTTACGTATTCAAGCAATAAAGTCTCACTCCTTAGGGCGAAGTACGTACGCGATAGAGAATTTCACATAGTAAAACAATCAGATTAGTGCTCTGCTCTATTTAGCTTAAGAGTTAGAAGTGACCACCTATATTCCCAAGCAGCACCTCCCGATATATAGAGAAGTACTTCATAGCTAGCGATAAGGATCTACTACTAAAACCCAAAACACATACGCAGGAAACGACGAAAGCCTAGTCGTCAGACTAGGCTTTCTGATATGTGCCGGAATAGCATGAAGTGCAGGGGCTCGGTGTCTTTATACCAATTAAA
>NZ_JBFRKI010000051.1:0-20394 GCF_041469245.1 Vibrio sp. 10N.286.51.B11
AATACGTGGATTCCATATATGTTTTGGGGCAAAAATGAGTTATGTCACTACTCATTTTTGCCTTTTTCATTAGCATTAAAACTCAATCTATCGACCGTATTGCTCAATAATAAAGTGCTCAAAATCATCACACATTTGGTCATTCGACTTTGCATTATTCGCTAATTCAGTTGCTCCATCAACGATCGATACCTTCGCATTCAAATCCGCGACTGGTGCACGTTCTCTTGTCGACAGCTGTTTGATTTTTTGCTCCTCAATCGCCCAAGCCTCCTCTGGCGATAAGTTACACTCGTCAGCGAGATATTTGGCATTAAAACCTTCCCCAGTCAGGCTTTCGATTGTACCGTTATGGTTCACGCTATTGCCTTTATGCCAATAGTGTTTCGCCAACAAAGGCCCGATCTCTGGGTTATCTGTTAAGTAACCAAACTTGTCGGTGAAATAAGCTCGTGTTTGATACACCGCCATATGAGCCAATAGATAACCTTGGTATGAGCAAGATGCTTCATCAGACAATAAGTGAGGGATCGCCATCAGTGGACGAGGGCTGCAAGACAATCCAAGAATTGCCTTTTCACTGCTACGAGCAAGTGCCGTGATTTTTTCAGGCGTGAGGTCTTCATCAGCTAATTCGTACAGGGCTCGCTCGAAATATGGAACCACAAGAATGCTGCGTTCTTGGTAAGCTCGGAAGGGCTGTTTATTGTCGATGATGGCTTTAATTAGATCATCTGGCACAGGTTGCCCGTCCGCATTTAGAGCGTACTGTTTTAGCCAGTCAGCGTCATTTAACAAGCTGTCGCAGAACATGGATTGTGTTTCAGCATAAGCCATCGAAGTCGGCGCAAACTCTTGAGAGAAACAAGGGGCGTTCATTTTTACATTAGCAAAATGCGCCGCGTGACCACCTTCGTGAAATAGTGTGTTAATCCCATCATAGCCACTGCCTATTTGATCGGGCTTAGCGTTGCTAGTGAAATTAACTTGGGCCGCAACCCAAGCATCTTGGTCATAGAAAGAAGGGATAGGGCCATGGCAGAAGCCATTAGGGTACTTACCTTTACGATCAAGCAGATCCAATTTTAATGTCGCTTGAGAGTATTCGATGTTGAGGCGACCAAAAGATTCAATCCAGCGTCGAAGTGACTTTGAGAACGGAACATAAGGATCAAGATCATTCATAACGTCACCTGCAAAAGAGTAGGTAAAGTTATGGGCTTGAAGTGCATTCTCGCCTTTCTGCTCTGCCAAATTGGCTAGGCTTTGCTGATGGCTATCACGCGTGCGTGCTTCGAAGTCATCCAGAATCGTAAACAGTTGTTCTGTCGTCATCTGTTCGGTTTTTACCACCGAGTAATCAAAGAAGGTTTTAAACCCCAGTGATTGAGCAAATTGGTTACGTTTTTTGATCAGCTCAATAAAGCCGTTAGCCAGCAGCCATTGCTCTAAATCTAATAATGCTTGATGTGCAGAAAGCCTAACTTGTTCATTACCATTACTTCTAACGGCTGAACCTAAAACAGGCAGTGACCCTTCCGTTTCATCGCCTGTTTCATTTACGTAAGTCATCGCATGATTCTGCTTTTTCTCAAACAGTTCAGCCTCAAACTTTATGAGATCGGCTTTGAGCTTCTGAGACTGCTCAGACTCAATAGCGTGAGATCTAAAGGTCGCTAACCAACCATTCAAGCCTGTTAGTGTACTCTCTTTTTCGAGAGGATCTTGAATTTTATCGATAGCAGCAAGTTGCGTTTCGATAGCAGTAATCTGTTCGGCAGCGCTTAGAAATTCCGTCCACTGAGTCTGTGCGAGTGTCGAACCATCGTGGTCGTCACTGATACCCATATATGTATCCCAAAAGAAGTCTTCTTTCGCTTTATGAGTCGCAAGATACTTTTGATTCAATTGGTTGAGATAGTTCGTTGCAGTCATGACATTCCTTGAAATTTAACCAGTAATTTCAACATTATGACACATTCATTGAATGTATTTTGTGACGTTAAGTATAACGGCATAGAAGTTACCTTTTCATCAAGGCGTGTTGAACCAATACGGCTTCATCAGTTTACCGCCAGAAGCTATTCAACGTAACAAAGTGAGATTGTCGCTTGAAGAGCCTGCGATTGAAGGTGGCTATAAGTAATTAGTACGGCGTGTTGCAACTGTTGTGGGAGAGTGATATTCTCTCTTTCGTAATGGTTCTCAACGTGACGGATTACGTTATTCGGTGATGAATTTATCTAGCGGGCATGTATGCCCGTTTTTTTTCGCCTAAAATTTGCGACTCGAGCGGTTGTTTGTCGATTGGTCACGTATAATGGACACTTCATATAGCGCTAAATAAGCCCAGTCGATGAAAATCTTTCAAGTTCTAATCTTGCCTCTAATGCTGTCCCTCAATGCTATTTCATTTTCAGCGCAAGCAACCGAAAGCTGGTGGCTAAGAACAGTATTTAACAGCAGCCCAAGTCAGCCGAATTCTCAAAACTATATTAACGACATCGAGTTGATGGATTGTGGTGAGATCGAAGATACGCTGTTATGCAGTGACTTAACCCAATATTACGATCTGGATGTGTATGTTGAACTGGAACTGGGCGACTCAAGCGTTGAAACAGTTCGCTTAAACCTGCCATATTCGGACCTAAGTTACACAAAGCTTCAGGCATACCTTCGCCAAGATGGCTTTGCTCTCAGTTCAATTCGTATTGGTGAAGATGAATTCGATGTTACAGCTCAACTCGAACAAGCTCGAAATGAAGGTGTTGGTTTCGATAAGGTGGATAAACAGCTGGTCGAATTCATCAACGCGCCTCACGGTTCAGCAGAGCAACTGAGTGTGTGGAATGTGCCTAGCTTATCTTCTTCTAGCTCTACTTCTCCTTGGATTCAGTTACAGAGTGATGGTGACAACTTAACGGTTGAACTTAATCGTTTTTAATTGCTCAAATTTATAGATAGTTTCGTTATTTATTAGGCTAAACAAGCCTTTCAGGAGAACGGCTCGCGGGCAGACAGCAAGTTATAATTCATTTAAGTGTTCGTTTTTCTGCGGCTCTCACATTTTTAATAAGCGTTTAGCTTTGCCATTTGTTATACGTTGAGCCTTCGGTAAAACGAGATTAGGATACGTTCAGTATTGATAAAGGAGACAACCCATGGTTGCAAGAGTAACGATAGCGCCACAAGGCCCAGAACTTTCTGAGCTGGTGCAAGGATACTGGCGTACAGCAGAGTGGGGCATGACCCCGCAACAACGCCTGACTTTCCTGAAGCAACATATTGATCTTGGCATCACAACTGTTGATCACGCGGATATTTACGGTAACTACCAATGTGAAAAGTTGTTTGGTGAGGCTTTAGCGCTTGAACCAAGCCTTCGTGATGATATTCAAATCGTCACCAAGTGCGATATCAACCTATGTGGTGACCACACTCCAGATCGTAAGATCAATCACTATGACACCAGCGCGCAGCATATTTACCAATCAGTAAATAACTCATTAGAGCACTTAGGTGTTAACGATATCGATGTATTGTTGATTCACCGCCCTGACGTGTTAATGGATGCCGATGAAGTAGCAGAAGCGTTCGCAGAGCTACACAAAGTAGGTAAAGTTAAGCACTTCGGTGTTTCTAATTTTTCACCGCGTCAGTTCGAACTGCTTCAATCTCGACTCGGTAAGCCGTTAGTGACCAACCAAGTTGAAATCAACCCATTGAACTTCGAAGTGGCTCATGATGGCACGCTAGATCAACTGCAGATGAACCGCATTCGCCCGATGGCGTGGTCTTGTCTCGGTGGTGGTAGCATCTTCAGTGGTGATTCAGCGCAAGCGGTTCGCGTTCGTGATGAGCTAGAGGCGATTCGTCAAGAAGTCGGTGCAGACAGCATTGATCAAGTGATTTACGCTTGGGTTCGTCGTTTACCATCTAGTCCAATTGCAATTATTGGTTCTGGTAAGATTGAGCGTGTGAAGACGGCCGTTGATGCACTGAAAATCGAGCTGACGCGCGAACAGTGGTATCGCGTATGGGTGGCATCTAAAGGTCACGGTGTGCCATAGAAAGCAATTCGTATAGAAGTCAAAGCCAGCTAAGTAAGCTGGCTTTTTTGTGTTCGCCTAACATGTTTCTCCAAAACTGTGATTAAGGTGGAATAATTTTCAAAAACACTCATAATGCACTCTGTTTTTCACCAGTTGGATATTTCCATTGAGCACTTCAAAATTCTCTTCAATCGCCCTTAAACCAGAGCTTCTAAATACGTTAGATTCTCTTGGTTATACTGAAATGACGCCGATCCAAGCGTTAAGTCTTCCTACTATCCTAAATGGCAAGGACGTTATCGGTCAGGGTAAAACGGGTTCAGGTAAAACAGCTGCTTTCGGTTTAGGCGTGCTGCAGAACCTACGCGTTAAGCGTTTCCGTGTTCAGTCTTTAGTGTTATGTCCGACTCGTGAGCTTGCAGACCAAGTAGCAAAAGAGATTCGTACTCTTGCTCGTGGTATTCACAACATTAAAGTGCTGACACTATGTGGCGGTATGCCAATGGGCCCACAGATTGGTTCACTAGAGCATGGCGCACACATTCTTGTGGGCACACCTGGTCGTATTCTTGATCACCTAGAGAAAGGCCGCATTGACCTGTCTGAGCTGAACACACTTGTGTTAGATGAAGCGGATCGCATGCTAGAGATGGGTTTCCAAGACGCTTTGGATGCTGTGATTGAAGCGGCGCCAAAAGAACGCCAAACTCTGCTATTCAGTGCGACTTTCCCTAAACAGATCAAATCTGTTGCAGACCGCATTATGCGCAATCCAGAAATGGTGAAGGTTGAATCAACACACGATCACTCAAGCATCCAACAACACTTCTACAAGTTAGAAGGTTCTGAAGCTCGTGATGACGCTCTAGAGCTGCTGTTGTTGCATCACCAACCGGAGTCTGCGGTTGTGTTCTGTAACACTAAGAAAGAAGTGCAGAACGTAAACGATGAGCTAAGCCACCGCGGTTTCAGTGTTATCGAACTTCATGGTGACATGGAACAGCGTGAACGTGACCAAGCTTTGGTTCAGTTCTCAAACAAAACCATCTCGATTCTAGTGGCGACAGACGTTGCGGCTCGCGGTCTTGATGTTGATAACCTAGATGCTGTGTTCAACTTTGAATTGTCTCGCGACCCTGAAGTTCACGTACACCGTATTGGTCGTACTGGCCGTGCAGGAAGCAAAGGCGTAGCGATCAGCTTTTTTAGTGAAAAAGAGATGTACCGTGTTGCTCAAATTGATGAGTACATGGACATGCCAATCGAGCCATCTGAACTGCCAGCAAAACCAATTGCTAAGCCGTACTACTCAAACATGGTTACCATCCAAATTGATGGCGGTAAGAAAGCTAAGCTTCGTGCTGGTGATATTCTTGGCGCACTGACGGGCCAAGGCGGCATTGATGGTAAATCAGTAGGTAAGATCAATCTGTTTGCAATGCGTGCTTACGTAGCGGTAGAAAGATCTGTGGCTAAAAAAGCACTGAACAAAATCGAATCAGGTAAAATGAAGGGTCGTCAATTCCGCGCCCGAATCCTGAAGTAATTCGAGACTGAATCCCTTTGCTGCGATATGTCTAATTAACGACATTGCTAATTAATGGCATTGCAGTAAAGGGTGTTCCACAAAATGCCACTTAAGTTTCTTATCTTAGGTTTATCGACCTAGTCCTCTATACCAAAGCATTATTCATCGGGTCTTATCGAATAAAGATCGTTGATATGTTTTCCTTCGCTAAGATACCAAGTCATCGCTTCCTGTCGATTGTGAACCAATATCGTGATTGTGGTTATTGAACCATCATCAAAATAACAAAGCTCATATTCTAAATCGCTTGGATGATCAGGAATAGCGGCCATAGCTTCCCTCCCAAATATCAATCATTTTAAATACGTCAACCCAACTCATTTATAGGGTTCGTATCACGTCAAATGAGTAATAAAATCAAGTCACATCACTGCCATTAATTATTTTTAGTTTAATCATTTGCCTAAATAGCTAGATTAGCAAGTTTGGGTCTCAATTTATCTCAAAGTTCTTACGACCACTGTTTATTAAGACTACTTTTATAAGAGCTAGAATTAGCGTTATAAAAACTGGGCTAACCTTAAAGGGATGAGTTAATCGGTTTGTGGCTTTGTTGAATGTCGTGAGAGGGTAGAATGAGAAAGTGCCGGTGGTTAGTTTTAGTGATCTGTTTTCTATTTACTGGGTGCGGGACCAAGTTCGCCTATAACAATATAGGTTGGTTTGTCGTTAGCTATATAGAAGATTTTGTTTCCCTCTCAAATAGCCAAGAATCAGAGCTTGAAGAGCGATTAGATATATTACAGAAATGGCATAAAGAAACTCAGCTACCTCTGTACATCTCGCAATTAGAAGCGATTCAAAACGTAGATCGGTCGGATATGAATCCCGCTTTTATTGTGGGCCAAAGTGAACAAACGAAAGAGCATATTCGCACAATCGTCAATAAGTTCGCTCCAGATATTTACGCCTTGAGTATGCAGCTTAGCCCTAAGCAAGACAGGGAGTTTTTAAAGAACTTTCGTGAAAAGCAGCAAGACTATTATGAAGAAAGGTTGTCGTTGAACGATGACGATTCGAGAGAGCGATACCGAAACAGAATAGAAGAGCGTGCAGAACGGTGGTTAGGTTCAGTATCGAAAGAACAAAAACAGATTATTTTGGCTTGGTCTAAAGAGTGGGTAAATACCAATAGCAGTTGGCGACAATATCAAAACAACATCTATGAAGAGCTAACGACGCTGATGGCAAAGAAGAGCGACCTACATATTGCTCAGCCAATTATTATGAAGTTGCTTTTAAACAATGAAGCTTATTATCCTGCTGAACTTGAGCCGCAGCTTAACCAAAATATGGAAACATCAGCCAAGTTTTTAGTAGATATGGCCGCGACCAGCAGTAACAAGCAGTGGGCGTATTTTATGAATGAGTTAGAAAGCCTCAAAGGAACGTTGGAGTCATTGCAAGAGTAGAGCGTTCTTTTTAAAGGCTAGCGGTCATTATCGAGCTAGCCTTTCATCAAACTGAATTTCGGAACCTAACCCCTGTTGCTCATCAGTAGTTTTGGAATCGAACTTTTGGCTGTCTTCGATATTTTCTGCATCAGTTGAAAGCTTGGCTGTTGAATGCCGTGATCACTTTGCAATTCATCAATCATCAATAACCACAACCGTGCTGTCATTTCTGAATCGGCTAACGCTCTGTGGAAAGTACCGTCGTTGTCGATATTTTTGAAACGCACAAGGTCGCCTAGCTTATGAGTTGGTGCTTCTTGGATTAGACGACGAGCTATCAACATTGAGCAAGCGAACTGTCCATTGTAATCGCGACCAATATTATCTAATTCCGCATCAAGAAAGCGCTTATCAAATGAGGCATTGTGAGCGACAAGTTGGCTGTCTTGAATGAAGTCTGCAAACTCATCCATCACTTCACTACAACTGGCCGCTGTGCTTAACATACGGTTACTGATTCCGGTATAACCTTCAATGAATCCACTCACACGAAATCCCGGGTTCATGAGCTGCTGGAAGGTGTCGACGACTTTGCCGCTAACGAGTTTAACCGCACCGATCTCAATCGCTCGGTCACCCATGTTTGGTGATAAGCCTGTGGTTTCGAAATCGAGAACGATAACGGAATCTGCGGAGTTTGAAGCCATCGTGTTTCCTAATTGCTGTTTGGTAGTATCGCTTTATATGGGGCGTTTGGTGTTGCTATGGGTCAATCAGTTATTTGCTAGTGCCGATAGTAAGTTCAGTGTAACCCGTCGAATCGTCGTGCTCTCTGCTGAAGGTCAAAGTATCGTAGCGGTGAACGATAAGTTCAGTGGTGGTTGCGATAATCGTCCCTTCAAGCAAATGCCCACCAATCACGTTGCCATTCTCATCAGCAACGGAGATATGAATATGCTGGTGGTTTGGGGTTAGCGTTGCCATCACCGAGACTATTTCGAACGGAGCTTGAACTAGCTTGGTGTTGTTGGCATTAGCTAAGCGAATATTGAGTTGAGAAACACATCCGACACAAGACGCAATAGAGCCCGCGGAGATATTGTGCGCTGTCACTAGCCTCTGGATCTCTAGCTTTAGGTCTTGGCCGCGGGTTAATCTCGTTGCGATAGGAGTGATCATCTTATTGCCTCAACGTTATATGTATTTCAAAGAACAAAACGAAGCCACATAGGGCTTCGTTTTATTTTCATTTTGGCTAACGCGACTTTTCTTTTGGTTAATGCAACTTTGCATTTTCTGTCGCTGAAATTACTTAGTCTTGTTGCTGTTCTCTTTTCTTCTTAGGAACGAAGTTCAATACTGAAATGGGTACTTCTTTGCGTGGTTCGAAACCTTCAACAACGCGACGTTCAATCAAGTGACCAAGACGTTTTTCAATAATACACAGGTTCTTGAAGTTATCTTTCGATAGGAAAGAGATCGCTTCACCAGATGCATCAGCACGGCCTGTACGACCAATACGGTGAACATAGTCGTCAGCTGGGAATGGGATGTCGTAGTTCACTACGCGGCTTAGATTATCGATATCTATACCACGAGCAGCAACCCCTGTTGCAACTAGATATTTTAGACGACCTTTCTTGAAGTCAGCCAGAATCTTTTCACGAATCGCTTGGCTACGTCCACTGTGGAACGCTTCTGCTTGGATACCACGCTTTTCAAGTTGAGCAACCAACTTAGCGGCGCCGTGCTTAGTCTCGATAAAGATAAGCGCTTGGTCCCACTCGCCGTCAGTGATCATGTGGCTTAACAGTGCAGATTTACGGTCTTTATCGACTGTAACTAGCCATTGTTCAATGTTCGCTTTAGATGCGTCAGTCTTGGCGATAGAAATCTCTTCCGCTTCACTGATTGCGCTTTTCGCTAGCGCACGCACTGGCGTTGATAGCGTTGCTGAGAACAACAGGTTTTGAATGTTTTGTGGCAAACGTGCGATGATCTTGTTGATGTCTTCGATGAAACCCATGTCTAGCATGCGGTCGGCTTCATCAAGAACCAGTACTTCAACTTCATCAAAATGAACCGCGCGTTGTCCGTACATGTCGATTAAACGACCTGGTGTTGCCACAAGAATATCCACGCCTTCAATAAGACGATCTTTCTGGTGTTGGTAAGACACGCCACCGTACATCGCTAGTGATGTTAGGTTTAGGAACTTCGCGTACTTAGTGATGTTCTGTTCAACCTGAACTGCCAGCTCACGCGTTGGTGTCAGGATAACTGCGCGGATACGTTTTTTACGCTGCGTTTCACCTTTGCTTAGCATTTCTAAGATAGGGAGAACAAAGCTCGCAGTTTTACCTGTACCTGTTTGTGCTGCAGCAATAAGGTTCTTACCAGAAAGAACAATCGGAATTGCTTTTTCTTGAATAGAGGTTGGCTTTTCATAGCCTTGTTTTGCAACGGCTTTAACAATAGGTGAGCTTAATCCAAGCTTGGAAAATGGCATAAGTTTCTCGGTATGATTTGGCTAAATAGCGATGGAAAGGTTTAACAATCTTATACAAGGATAAGATTAATGGCGGCATTCTACCATGTTGCTTGTGTACCGCTAGTAACATAGACACTTTAGTTGGATAATACTGGCTCAATAGCACAACGATAAGGCAGGAATGTAGAGCAAATAGCAAATCCGGTGGAGGATTAATCTCCCACTTATTTTTGCCACTGAATATGCACGATCAGTGATTATTTTGTTTGCTAAAAGAGGTGTTTATAAATTAAGTTGGATCTTGATATTATTTATATCAACAGTTTCATACAGCATATTCCAACTTGAATGAGTAAATAGACCTCCCATTTGGGTTACAGCTATTCTCGTTCCTCTAGACGCTTAATTCGGATATCCATTGAACGACGCTAACTTACGTAGACTTCAGCAGCTTATTGCAAAGTATGAACTAGGTGAAGAGTATCACCTAACGATCGATGACCTAGAACACTCGCTATCGACTTCTCGTCGAAACACTTCGATCATTCTTAAATGCTTATCAGAATATCGCTGGATTTGTTGGATTCCGTCCAAAGGAAGAGGGAAGCTTAGCCAGTTTAGAATTTTGGTCAGCTTTCCCGAAGCATTAGAACAAGTGTTAGCGCTTCAGTTAGAACAAGGGTGCTTTAACGTTATTCCTCGTCTTCTAGAAAGCTATGGTGATGCTGCAATAAAGGCACTGACGCTAGCGACTGAAAAACATAGTCTGTTCAATCAACAACATGACCATTTGCTGATCACTCAATATCCGTGGGTTGATAACCTTGATCCAGCAAAAACATACCGAACCGCAGAACATCACATCTTAAGAAGTCTATACAATACGTTACTCGTCCAAGACCATGAGGGAAATCCCCAAGCGAGCCTCGCGCACCATTGGAAGGTGGAAGGGCGATTTCTGCATTTTTGGTTGAGACCGAATGTGTTATTCCATGACGGTGAAACTTTAACGGCCAAAGATGTTGCTCAATGTTTGTTGCAGCTAAAAAATATCGAAGGGCCAGTACAGTCTTTATTTGATCAGGTCAGTGATGTTCAAGTGGTGGGTGATAAACAACTGACTATTGAGCTGACACACGCAAACCCAATGTTTCTCTATGCTTTGACTAGCCCACACGCGTCTATTTACCGCTGCAAGCGTACTTATTTTTCGAGCGGGCGCAGTGCCTATATCGGAACCGGACCTTTCTCATTAGACGATTGGAGCGAAGAGTGCTTGGTTCTTAAACGTCACCGAGGTTACTTTGCTCAAAATGCCTTGTTAGAACAGATAACGCTCACCGACATAGAAGGTTTGAATGATCACACCCTGAGTTTTAATCAATCTGGCGTAGCAGAAGAAACCACAATCAATGCACTTTCGTATCTTGCGGTTAATCGTAGAGAAAACTCGGGCATAACCCCTGAAGAACTCGACAGGTTGGTATCGTTTATCAAGTCCAGCAGTAAAGAGTTTGATGCTGATATGGTGACGGATGATCTGTCTTTCTCGCCGAGTAAATTAACATCCAGCAATCCCATTCCTATTTTGACGGGCACGGTTGTATTAACACGACCTAGAATGACGATTCCTTTACTTCAAGATATGGCGGACTGGCTGCAACAAACGATTGTAAAAACGGGTGTCGCTATTGAAGTTGTTGAGCTTACCAATATCAGTGACCCTAGCTCCATGAGTGAGTCGGCAGACTTGTTATTCATTGAAGAAGTTATCGAACAGCCAGCCGATTATGGCCTTTACGATTGGCTACTTGCTTCCTCTGGGCTCAGATTCATTTTCAACAATTCTGAGATGAAGGCGCATTGCGAGAGAGTTAGAGCTGCTGTCAGTGGCGAGGACCCAATGCGCGAGTTGAAAGAGATTGAAGGTTCGCTTTATCAACAGAAGTTACTTTGTCCGTTATTTCACGGCAAAGAGAAGGTTTTTAATAGTGTTGAGGTTCATGGGGTAGAGATTAACCAAACCGGTTATAGTGATTTTTATAAGCTTTGGATAGCTTCGAACGAGAAGTAATTAGTCCATTTTTAACCCCATTTCCCTATCTTTTAGTTTCTGTTCAAAATGAAAACATGCACGAATCGGCTATCACCCTTTCGTGTTTCTTTCTAATGCCAATCGCTATTATGGCTGGCTATGACTATCACAGTCATTTCCGGTCATCCCCCCAATGACAATTCCATTTATAATGTATTTCATTAGGATCTAATCGAATGAAACTTAAGCTTATTTCTATCGCACTTATAGCTGTTGGCCTTACGGCTTGTGGCGGAGGAGGCGGTGGTAGCAACACAAGTGCTCCTGCTCCTCAAACGAGAACCTTACAAGGTGTCGCCATTGACGGGTATATTTCCGGGGCGACCGCGTTTCTAGATATCAATTATAATGGCGTATTAGATGAAGGTGAGCCTAGCAGTGTCACGGACCATGAGGGCAGCTATGAGCTATCTTTGACGGGCTCTAACTCAGACTGTATGGACTACGCTCCAATCGTAGTGAACGTGCCAGTAGGCGCTATTGATGCAGACAGCCCAAACACACCGATTACTGAACCTTATCAGTTAATCTTTCCGCCAGTCATGACGGTGAGTTCTGAGCAAGAAATTAAGTCGACTACGCCACTGACAACTGTTTTATGGAATCAGATCCAAGCCGACTTGTATAAAGGTGGTTTAAACAGTTGCTCTGCTTTGAAGCAAGCCGTGAACACCCAAAATAGCATTATCCAAAATGTGAAAGAGCATGACTTCCGAATTGCGAACCGATACAACATCGCAGTAGAGGACTTGTATGGTGATTTCGTTAAAGATCAAAATACTGAGCTCTACGATTTAGCGCAGAAGATGATGCCTGCCATTAAAAAGTCGTATCAAGAGACCAAAGAGATTCAAAAAGAGAACCCGACAGCCCAGCAAGCTTATGTTGACTATTACTGGCAGCATTGGGATTACTCCAAGAAGAACGAAATTAATAAGTGGTATAAAGTTAAAACAGTGATGACTGCGGACAAGCTGATTGTGATCGAACATGAAGTTTCAGCCGACCTGCAGACAGAACTGGCGTTAAGTGAACATTTTGAGCGTAATGGTCAGAAGAAAGATGGCTTAGAGTATGACAGAGCAGCTTCGTTCTCATTGAATAGTGATGGAACGGAATATTCATGTTCAGTGCAAGAGACCATCAAGCAGCAGGTTCTGCCTAACTCATTGACTACTTTTGGTGTGATTAACCGTAGCGGGTCTCAACAACCTGATTGGGACAGCTGTTCTCGTCAAGACGTGGGTGCGGGCTTCATGCAAACCTTGTCGGCTGATGTTGTCGGTGACTACAAAGATCAGTTTACTCAGGTACAAGCGAAATTTAATTTTGAGAATAATGCACCACATCCAGAGTGGGTGAATTTGGGTGATTCATTGGGTAGCGTTTCACGCAGCGACTTTGATGCACTCAGCTATCTCTCGGTAGACTTTGATGACAATAGTTCTTATGGCTCTGATAGTTGGAACAGACATAAGTATGCGTACATTGAGAATACACCGTTTGATTACACTCAAACGATAACGTCTAAATACTCTCAAGGTAACTGGACCAAAGGTTATTATTACCAGAATGGAACAAGTCGAATGGAATGTTCAGATGATGGTGTGAATTGGTCAAAAGATACTTGTAAGTAACGCTGACGAAGTCGTTACTCAATAACTATAAATAGCTTTACGCAATAAAAAAATCCAGTGCCATCAGACACTGGATTTTTAGCTTTAGATAATATTAAAACGCGTTGTTAAGCGATCTCAATCTTCTCAGCTTGGTTCTGCTCTACCATTGATAGTGCTAGCGCTTCTGCAGCCTTAATGCCGTCGATACCAGCAGACAGGATGCCGCCTGCGTAGCCTGCGCCTTCACCTGCAGGGAAGAAGCCCTTAAGGTTGATGCTTTGGTAGTCTTTACCACGCTTGATACATACAGGAGAAGACGTACGAGTCTCAACACCGGTAAGTAGGCCGTCTGGTGTAGAGAAACCTTTGATTTTCTTCTCGAACGCTGGGATTGCTTCACGAATCGCTTCGATAGCAAAATCAGGCAGCGCTTTTGAAATGTCTGTTAGATGGATACCCGGTGTGAAAGACGGTTGTACTTCACCGATTGCACTTGGATCGCGACCTTTCAGGAAGTCACCGATTTTCTGTGCAGGTGCATCGTAGTTTTCGCCGCCAAGAACATAAGCACCGCTTTCTAGTTCACGTTGTAAACGGATACCAGCCAGTGCGTCACCTGGGTAATCGCGTTCTGGGTCGATACCAACTACGATCGCGCTGTTTGCGTTACGCTCTGCACGAGAGTATTGGCTCATGCCGTTTGTTACTACGCGGCCTTCTTCAGACGTTGCAGCAACCACAGTACCACCTGGGCACATACAGAAGCTGTATACAGTGCGGCCATTCTTACAGTGGTGAACCAGCTTGTAGTCCGCCGCACCTAGAATTGGGTTGCCTGCGTTTTTACCGAAGCGAGCTTCATCAATCATTGATTGCTTGTGTTCGATACGGAAACCAACAGAGAAAGGCTTCGCTTCCATGTAAACGCCACGGTCGTGTAGCATTTCGAATGTGTCACGAGCACTGTGACCAACAGCCAGTACTACGTGGCGAGATTTGATCTCTTCGCCGTTAGAAAGTGTTAGACCAGTGATTTGGCCATCTTCCATGTGAACGTCGTCTACGCGAGTGCTGAAACGGATTTCGCCACCGAGTTCAATGATAGAAGCACGCATTTTCTCGATCATGGTAACCAGTTTAAAGGTACCGATGTGCGGTTTACTTACGTATAGAATTTCTTCTGGTGCACCCGCAGCAACGAACTCTTCAATTACTTTACGGCCGTAGTGCTTTGGATCTTTAACTTGGCTGTACAGCTTACCGTCAGAGAAAGTACCTGCGCCGCCTTCACCAAACTGTACGTTTGATTCTGTGTTCAGCGTACGCTTACGCCAGAAACCAAAGGTATCTTTCGTACGCTCACGAACTTCTTTACCACGCTCAACGATGATTGGGTTGAAACCCATTTGAGCAAGCACTAGGCCAGCGAACAAACCACAAGGGCCAAAGCCGATAACCACAGGGCGTTCAGTTTGGTTTTCAACGGCTTTAGCAACAAACTTGTACTCCATATCAGGAGTTACTTTTACGTGCGGGTCGCTAATGAATTGTTCCAACAACTCAACTTCGTTTTCAACGAGAACGTCAAGCGTGTAGATAAGTAAGATCTTTGATTTCTTACGAGCATCGTAGCCACGTTTAAAGATATTAAAAGAGAGTACCTGATCAGAGTTAATACCAAGTTTCGCTTCAATAGCGTCTTGAATAGCAGACTCTTCATGGTCTAGTGGGAGTTTAATTTCGGTTAAACGTATCATTTCGATGTCTCGTTTTTATAGGTGTCTTAGCTAGATCGTTTCTTAATACAGAGTTTGATGGAAACGCTGATGTTCAAAGAAGCGATAAGCTCACAATGGCGCGCATTTTACGAGAAATTGATTTATCTGTCATACTAATTTGGAAACATGGAGCAAATAGACACGATATTAGAGCCGTATGATGTTGAATTTTGCTTTGGGATGAGTATTATCCCCATTCTTCAATTTTGACTAACTTATAGAGCAGAGCATCATGGCATTTGTCGTAGGCGATAATTGTATTCAATGTAAATACACAGACTGTGTGGCAGTGTGTCCCGCAGATGCGTTCCATGAAGGCCCAAACTTCATGGTAATTAACCCGATCGAATGTATCGATTGTGGTTTATGTGTACCTGAATGTGATGCTCAAGCGATCTTCCAAGAAGATGAACTGCCTGAAGATCAAAAGATTTTCATTGAAGTGAACGCAGAACTTGCTGAGATTTGGCCTGTGCAAACAGAAGTAAAACCAGCGATGGATGATGCGGAAAAGTGGAATGGTGTGCCTGATAAGTTGGCAATGCTAGAAAAGTAATTGTTGAAAAGAACTCAAATAAAAAGGCGTACTGATTTAATCAATACGCCTTTTTTAATATTTGAACATTGTCGACTGGATCGTTAGCTTATGAGACCTAGCTGTGCTGACGACGCATGTTGTCGAGAATGATGCCAGTCGCCATTGCAACGTTCAAAGACTCTGCGCCACCGAATGCTGGAATCGTAATCTTATCTGTCACGTATTTAGCGGCGTGTTCACGAATACCGTGAGACTCGCTGCCCATCAGCAAAATGCCATTTGCAGTGAAGTCAGTCTTATGAACACTTTCGCCTTCCAAAAATGCACCGTAAACCGGTAGATTCGCTTGCTCTAAGTAAGCTGGTAAGTCTGTTTGGCTTACGTGTACGCGGCCAAAGCTGCCCATAGTCGCGCTGATCGTTTTAGGGTTGTATGGGTCTGCGCAATCGCTGCTCGCAACGATATGCTTGATGCCGTACCAGTCTGCTACGCGAATAATCGTACCTAGGTTGCCAGGGTCTGAAACGCCATCAAGCGCAATCATCAGTCCTGTTGCTTCTGGTAGTTCAAACGTTGGGATCTCAACAACCGCAATCGCTGCGTTGTTACTGACCAAAGTGCTCGCTTTGGTTAGATCATCCAGCGAGGCTTCAACACAATCAAACTCAATCAGTGAAGCATGATTTTCAGATAAGAAATCAGCGGTAGCAAAGACATTCTTCACCACTAAGTCACTATTGAACAGCTCAAGAACGTTCTTTTCACCTTGAACTAGAAACAGGCCGTGGGCTTTACGTTGTTTCTTTTGACCCAAAGCACGAAGGAGTTTTAATTGGTTTTTTGAAATCATGTTTTTATCCTAGATATAAGCCCGCGCATTATAGAGCAAAGGTTAGCGAACCAAAAGCGTGATAGCTCAATGCGATCCATATAAAAAGCAAAAGCGATCCACTTAAAAAAGAAAAGCGCACTAAATAGCGCGCTCTTATGGGATTTACTTACTTAAGTTAAGCTGAACTGACAGCCTAATACGGAGCAGGGTAGCGCTTAAAGACTGTGTTGATATCAGTCAGGATCTCTTCTGATAACGGTTTACTGAAAGCGGCTACGTTCTCTTTTAGCTGCTCCATGGTCGTTGCACCAATGATAGTGGACGTCACCCCATCAACTTGATTACACCATGCCAATGCCAGTTGGCTCGGAGTAAATCCATGAGCGTTTGCTACTTCAACATAGCCTTTAACCGCTTCGTTGGCAGATTCAGTGTCACGGAAAATGCCTTTACGTTGCATGTAAGTCCAACGGCTGCCTTCCGGTCTTGCGCCATCGATGTACTTTCCACTCAACATGCCTGCAGCTAAAGGTGACCATGGCAGGTAAGCGACATCTTCATGCACACAGTTCTCAATCAGATATGGCCAGTCTTTTGCGTGCAGCAAGCTAAATTCATTCTGAATCGAAACCATACGTGGCAAATCGTGTTTCTCGCTCAGCTTGAGGTATGTGTTAATGCCCCAAGTAGAATCATCTGAAAGCCCGACATGGCGAATTTTCCCCGCCTTAATGCAGCTTGCCAGTGCTTGTAGGATTTCCAACATCTCAGCTTCATGCTGCTTTCGGTCAATATCACTGAATCGAATGTGATTCGGGAAATGCTTACCAAAGTGAGGCGTTGTACGATTTGGCCAATGAAGTTGGTAAAGGTCGATATAGTCTGTTTGTAGGCGTTTTAATGATGCGTCAACGGCTGCGATCACCGCTTCACCCGTTATCGGGCCGCCATCTCGAACCCAAGGAAGCCCTGGCCCGGCAATTTTGCTCGCAATGATCAACTCTTGTCGACGCTGTGGGTTACGCGATAACCAGTTACCAATGATCGCTTCTGTTTTTCCGTAGGTATCTGGAGAAGGTGGAACCGCGTACATCTCTGCAGTATCGATAAAGTTAATACCTTGGCTTAATGCGTATTCGATCTGTTGGTCGGCTTGCTGCTGCGTATTTTGTAGCCCCCAAGTCATGCTGCCAAGACAGATACGGGAAACGGGAATTTGACTACTTCCTAGCTTTGAATATTCCATTGAATTCGGGGTTCCTGTGGTTAGGTTCTCTGGTACTCGCATTATAGTTTTGAAAAGAGGGCGAGTGAGGAATGAAAACGAATATGAATTATTAGCACAAAATGACACGACAAGGTATGGCATCGGGGAGTTTAGTGAGTCATTTCTCAGCGCTGCAAGCTAGTGTGTGCAATGCGTGAAAATACATTCGCGAGAAACTATGAGCCAATTGGTGATCGAGAAGTGAAGAACAACAAGCAATGAGCGAAGGTTTAATGTTCAGCTTGTTTGGGAGTGGGGGAGAGGAGAACAGATCAAAAATAAAAAAAAGCTCTACCGGATAGAGCGTAGAGCTTTTTTATAGGGGTCTTAATAGTGCTAGGTATTCATTGAGTTACGAGGTCGCGTTTGTGTCTAATCCACCCTGGATCTGCGCCTGTCTTAGAGCTTCCTGCCTTTGAACTTCTTTCTCAGTTAATACTGGTCGAAGCGTTTCCTCAGAGGCTTGAGGAGAGAAAATGAAATATTTATTAATCGTCATAACTGTGTCTCCGTGTAACGTATGACAGATTCTGCATCAAGGATAAATTGTGATCATCATCCACTTTGTACTTTTGTTAGGCTGAGAGCGGAGGGCGTAGAATGCGTACAAAGCGATCTCTTATCATCCGTATGCAATGTTGAACTGACGAAACCCTCTGTTTTCAAGTATAGGAAGCGCATCTAATTTCGCACAATAATGATTTAGAGCAATTACATACATGGTCAGGGGCGTAAGATGAAAACCCTCGCTACTGACTCTGTGCTCGTATTTATTTAACGATGTATCACTTATCGACATAATAATTAAGTCAGTAAATCAATTACTTAATCCATGGTGAGATGAATTATGGAAAAGCTTGTAGAACGTTTTCTGAATTACGTTACTTTTGATACCAAATCCGATCCTTCTAATCAGCAATGCCCAAGTTCACCGGGTCAAATTACCTTTGCTGAAGCCTTAAAGTTAGAATTGGTGGCATTAGACTTAGTTGATGTGTCTTTAGATGACAATGGATATTTGATGGCAAAACTGCCGTCGAACGTCGATTACCCAGTACCTGCGATTGGCTTTGTGGCGCACATGGATACCGCTCCTGACGCATCAGGCGCCAATGTGAAACCACAAGTGATTAAAGATTACCGAGGTGGAACGATTGAATTAGGTGACAGTGGCGAGAGCTTAAACCCAAGCCAGTACCCAGATCTTGATTCTTTACATGGTCACGACCTGATTACGACTGACGGCACAACTCTGCTTGGTGCCGACAACAAAGCGGGTATCGCTGAAATCATCAGCGCGATTGCTTACCTGAAAGCGAATCCAGACATCAAACACGGCGACATCTGCATTGGTTTCACGCCGGATGAAGAGATTGGTCGCGGTGCGAACCTGTTTGACGTTGAAAAATTTGGCGCCGAGTGGGCGTACACCATCGATGGTGGCCCAGTAGGGGAGTTGGAATTTGAGAACTTCAATGCCACGAGCGCTGATGTTATCTGTCATGGCGTGAACGTTCACCCGGGAACCGCAAAAGGTAAAATGGTGAACTCGATGAACATTGCAGCGCAATTCCAATTGATGATGCCTGCGCAAGAAACACCTGAGTGCACAGAAGGTTATGAAGGTTTTTACCACCTGAAATCGGCTGAAATGGGTGTGGCTCGCTCTGAGCTGGGTTACATCATCCGTGATTTTGAACGTGAGGGTGTAGAAGCACGTAAGGCATTCATGCAACAGAAAGTCGATGAGCTGAATGAGCGCCTTGAGAAAGGCCGTGTTGAGCTGGTGCTAACCGATAGCTACTTCAACATGAAAGAGATGGTTGAACCGCATCAACATATTATTGAATTGGCCAAGCAGGCGATGATTGAGTGCAATGTCGAGCCAATGGTTAAACCAATCCGAGGTGGTACAGACGGTGCTCGTTTATCTTTCATGGGGCTACCATGTCCGAATATCTTTACTGGTGGCTACAACTTCCACGGTATTCATGAGTTCATTACCATTCAAGGCATGGAACAGGCGGTTAAAGTGATTGTTGAACTGTCACAACGCACAGCCGTTCACTACCAAAAATAGCGGCCTTTAGCACGATATCTCTTTGTTTTTTGAGAGTATTCAATAATACTCTCTTTAAGCATAAGGGAGTACGCAATGAAAAAGTTAGTTTTACTTTGCACCCACTTAGCCGTGGGTGCTTTTGGTTTTGGGCTGGGTGTTTACGCATTACCTATCTTGATTGAGCCTGATTCTCCTTCCTCAAGTTCTGTTGAAGCGATCAGTGAGCAGGCTATCTACACGGGTGAGTTCACTAAAGATCGACAAGACAGTGACTTCTTGCACTGGGGAGAAGGTATCGTTTCTGTGTCTGAAAGTGCGATCGCTTTTGAAGGTGAATTGGCGCCGGGGCCTGATTACAAGGTCTACCTCTCACCTAAGTTCATTGAAACCGAGCAAGCTTTCAATGACAGCAAGAGCGAGTTACTGAGAGTCGGAGATGTGAAAACATTCGACCGTTTTATGGTTGAGCTTCCCGAAGGTACTGATCTTAATCGATTTAATACGGTTGTGATTTGGTGTGAAACTTTTGGTCAATTTATTACTTCTGCCAAGATAAAATGATAGCCTTAGCTAGGCTAATACCAGATTGTAAACGAGCGCTCAGGAGTTGAGCGCTTTTTCATAGAAAAGATATTAGCGGCTTTCTTGTAGAGCTAACCGTTGTAAAGCTAACTGTTG
>NZ_JBFRKI010000051.1:21074-37343 GCF_041469245.1 Vibrio sp. 10N.286.51.B11
GTAAAGCTAACTGTTGTAATGCTAAGGAATAAGTAATGGAAAAGTTGTGGCAAGTAATTGATTTTCTACTCGCTCATAAGTTTATTTTTAGTGCGTTGATTATCACTCTTATATTAATCATTCGCCGAATCACCTTATCTCAAATAAGAGGTGATGTTGCTTTCCTTAGTGAAGACCAACGTAACTGGATGTCACGAACCAAAAACGGCACATTCGCGATTATTGTTGTAACGTTATTTGTGTTGTGGAAATCCGAAATCAGCGAGTTTGCGCTATCTGTCACGGCCATTGCTGTTGCGATAGTAGTGGCTTCAAAAGAGATCATTTTGTGTTTCACCGGTTCTATTCAGCGTGCGAGTTCTCGCTCATTTAGAATCGGCGACTGGATCGAAGTGGGTAAAATAAGCGGTGAGGTGATTGAGCACAATTTGATGGCGACTGTGATTCAAGAAATCGATTTGTATCATGGGCAATATCACTTCACTGGTAAGACAGCCACGCTGCCTAATAGTATGTTCTTCACCTATCCGGTAAAGAACCTCAACTTTATGAAGCGCTATGTTTATCATAACTTTTTTGTGACGGTGAAAGACTTTGTAAACCTATACCCTATGGTGCCGGGTCTTATTGTGAAAATTGAAGAGCATTGTGAAGAGTTTATCGATGTTGCCCGCCGTTATAACGGTGTGATCGAAAAGCACGCTGGCGTTGACCTTCCGGGTTCTGAGCCTCACATCCATATCACGAGCAGTTCGACAGGTGAGCAAGAAGTGCACTTTATGATCTTCTGTCCGACCGAAAAAGCGATTCATTTAGAGCAAGATATTCGTAAAGACTTTATGGAAGCGTACGCGGAAGCATTCCCAACAAGCGCTTAGTTTGCTCATCAGTTTACAGTGACCAAGCTATAGCCTCTAAACTATAGCGACCAAACTATAAGCCCAAACAACAGAAAGCCGAGAGCGATACTATCGACTCTCGGCTTTTTTGTTTTTACTATCTGTTAGCTTAATCTAGGTCAGCGAGAGGTAACCAATCCACTTGTACACCAGCTTGCTCAAACATATCTTGGCTAACTTTAATCTTGTCGCCCCAGCGAGAAAGGAAATCCTCACTTTGCTCTGGGCAGTGAACCGCAGAAATACCGGTTTGGATGATTTTTGCTGCACAGTTTGGACAAGGGAAATGCGTCACCCAGATCTCACAACTGTCCAAATCACGCTTGGCGAATAAGATCGCATTTTCTTCAGCGTGAAGTGTCTTGAGGTACTTCATCTCTCTGTCATCAGTATCCGCACTATCAGACACGCCATGTGGGTAGCCATTAAAACCAACAGAAACAATGCGGTTGTGCTTAGTGATTACGGCGCCGACTTGAGTTGAAGGATCTTTACTCCAAGAACCGACCAATTCCGCCATTTGATAGAAACGTTTAGCCCATTTTGAAATCATGAGAATTCCTTAACAATTAAATGTGAATGCTTATCTGTCTGACAATACATTATGTTAGACAATATCCATAGAGAACAAAAGCTGAGAGATTGATTTACTTAGGAATTGTAGCGTGTTTGTAAGCACTTTATAAGCACTTGGTTTCAATTAACATATTGATACACTTTGGCCAGTTATAATTGATATTCCTCGGACAATGGTAACAGAGGTGTTACGTAAATTTTATGCTGTTCAAATACTAATAAGTGACGGTATAACCATGCGTAAAAAGTTGATCCTTACTGCTCTTGCAAGCTCTCTTATTCTTGCTGGGTGTGGGCAAGATGCTCAAAATGCCAAGCAAGCACCTTTACCTCTCGTAGCTGTACAGGATGTTAGCGTTGTTTCTCACCAGCAAAGTAAGTCGTATATCGGTCGTATAGAAGCCGTTGAAGACACGGCTATTACAGCGCAGGTTTCTGGCTACCTACAAAGCCGTCATTTTAATGAAGGCCAAATGGTTGAAAAGGGTCAATTGCTTTATTCGATTGAACCTTCTTCGTTTGAAGCCGAAGTAGCAAGCGCAAAAGCGTCTGTTGCTCAAGCGAACGCGAACCTTAAAAAAGCTGAGCTTGATTTTAATCGTGGTAAAAACCTACTTCCGAAAGGCAGTATCTCTCAATCTGAATTCGATGCATTAACCGCAAACTTGTTAGGTTCTCAAGCACAGCTTGAAGCAAGCCAAGCACAGCTTAATGCTGCGAATGTTCAGCTTTCTCATACCAAAATCATCGCGCCTTTCTCTGGCCGTATTAGCGATACCAAAGTGAGCACGGGTGATCTGGTTTCGCCGTCTTCAGGTGTACTGACGACTTTGGTTAGCCTAGACCCAATCCACGCATCGTTCAGCATCAGTGAGCGAGAGCGTATTGAGCTGGGTATGGACCGCATCGAAGGCGATGGCAGCAGCGACTCTGCAGGTGTTGAAGTTCAGATCATGCTTGAGAACGGTGAAGCGTTCGAACATCTAGGTCAGCTTGACTTCTTGGGCAACCGTATCAACCTTAATACTGGTACGATCGCGATGCGTGCGATTGCTGATAACCCGAATCAGCAACTACTTCCAGGCCAACACGTTCGCGTTGATCTACGTGAAAAACAACCTATTGATGTTGTGACTATTCCTCGTCGTGCAGTGCAAACCGACCTCGAAGGCGACTTCGTGATGGTATTAGTTGAAGGAGAAGCCGAACCCGTTGCTGAGCGCAGAAACATCGAGATGGGTCGTCAGGTTGAAGGTGGTGTGATTGTTCATTCCGGTCTGGAGAAGAATGACACAGTGATCACTCAAGGCTTACAGCGTGTGCGTAATGGTATGTCCGTTCGCATTCAACCTGCTGCTGAAAAAGCTGAGTAAGGGGCTTATTTATGTTGAGTCGTTTCTTTATTCAAAGGCCCAAGTTTGCCCTTGTCATATCCATAATCTTAACGCTGGCGGGTGCGATTTCTCTCGCTATCTTGCCAGTGGCGGAATATCCAAAAATCAGCCCGCCTTCTGTAAGTGTTACCGCATTCTACACAGGTGCAAGTGCTGAAGTAGTAGAACAGGCGATAGCCGACCCCATAGAAACGTCGGTTAACGGCGTTGAAGATATGATCTACATGTCTTCTAAAAGCGCTAACGATGGTTCATACAACCTTAATGTGACCTTTGATGTTGGTACTGACCCAGATATGGCTCAGGTCAACGTTCAGAACCGAGTTGCTCAAATCGAATCGAAGCTTCCGCAAGAAGTTCGAATGGTGGGTGTCACCGTTAAAAAGCGTTCACCAGACCTTTTGATGGTATTGAACTTCTATTCGCCAAACGGTGAGTACGACGATCAATTCTTGATCAACTACGTTAACCTAAACATTAAAGACCAACTGGCTCGTGTGAAGGGCATCAGTGAAGTTAACGTGTTGGGTGGTGGTGAATACGCGATGCGTGTTTGGTTAGATCCTGAGAAAATGGCTAACCTCAATATCACCACTTCAGACGTGAATCGCGCGTTGGCAGAGCAGAACGTTCAAGTTGCTGCAGGCCGTATTGGTGCTGCACCTTATAACAACGCACAAGAAGTGCAGTTCAACTTGGTAACAAAAGGCCGATTAGAAACAGCTGATGAGTTTGAAAATGTTGTTCTTCGTGCAACTCAAGACGGTTCAACGGTTTACTTAAAAGACATTGCACGTGTTGAGCTTGGTAAAAAGTTCTACGACGGTAATGGTAAATACCGTGGTCAAGATGCGTCGATCGTAACGCTGTCACTTCAATCAGACGCTAACGCGTTGGAAAGTGGCAAAGCTGTGATGGCGATGCTGGAAAACTTAAGCAAGAACTTCCCAGAAGGCGTGGCGTATGAAGCAAGTTACGACACTACACTGTTTGTTGCTGAGTCGATCAAAGGGGTAGTAAAGACCTTAATCGAAGCCATCTTGCTGGTTATTGCGGTAACGTACCTGTTCTTGGGTAGTGCGCGTGCAACCTTGATTCCTGTAGTTGCGATTCCGGTATCTTTGATTGGTACGTTTGCCATCATGCAGATGACGGGTTTCACCATCAACACGGTAACCCTGTTTGGTTTGATACTAGCGATTGGTATCGTAGTAGATGATGCTATCTTGGTTATCGAGAACGTTGATACCACAATGGCTAAAGACCCAACCATTTCACCGCGTAAAGCCACGCTTATTGCGATGAAAGAAGTAACGGGGCCGATCATTACGTCGACCTTGGTTCTACTTGCGGTATTCATCCCTGTTGCAATGCTTCCTGGTATTACTGGCATCATGTACCGTCAGTTCGCTCTGACTATCTGTATCGCGGTTGTTATCTCTTCAATTAACGCATTAACGCTATCACCTGCATTGTGTTCACTGGTTCTTAAGCAGGGTGGTGGTAACACGGCGCGTTGGTACCAAGCATTTAACCGTGGTCTAGAGTCTGTTACTAACAAATACGGTCAAGTGGCTGGCTTCTTAGTTAAGAAAGGCGTTCTGCTGTTCACTTTCTTCTTTGTGGCTTTGGCGGCTGTGACTTATTTTGCGAAGACAACGTCTACGGCGTTTGTACCTCAAGAAGATAAAGGCATTTTGCTGGTTAACGTTCAGCTTCCTGACGCGGCATCCTTGTCTCGAACCGAAGAAGTGACTAAGCAGCTGCTTGAAATGGTTGAACAAGAGCCGGGTGTTGATGGCGTAACACTGGTTAACGGCTACGCATTTATGACGGGCGCTTCTGCGTCGAATGGTGCGTCAATGTTCATCAAGCTTCACGATTGGGACATGCGTAATGCACTGGATGGTCAACACTCTGCTCAGGCTATCTCACAGCGTATTAATGGTCGTGCTGCGACTGAACTTCCTCAAGCTGTCGTGTTTGCGATGGGGCCTCCTGCAGTTCCGGGCATGGGGGCCGCGTCTGGTTTCGAGTTTGTACTTGAAGATACGCTAGGCCGAAGCCGTACTGATCTTGCTATGGTGATGAATGACGTGATAGCTGAGGCGAGCAAACAGCCTGAGATTTCACACACATTCAGTACTTTCCGTGCGAACGTACCTCACTACTATGTCGATATTGACCGTGAGAAAGCGCAGCAATTAGGTATTCCGTTGTCGGAAATTTTCCAAACACTACAAGGTAACCTTGGTTCGTTGTACGTGAACGACTTCACCATGTTTGGTAAGAACTTCCGCGTAACCATGCAAGCTGACAGTGAACACCGTAGCAGCATGGACGACCTACAACGATTCCACGTTCGTTCGTCTAATGGCGAGATGATCCCGTTAAGCACATTGGTGACTTACGATCAGATCTTCGAACCAGATGTAGCATGGCGTTACAACATGTACCGCAGTGCCGTGATTCAAGGTCAACCTGCAGAAGGTTACTCAAGTGGTGATGCGATTGCGGCAATGGAACGCGTAGCTGCAGAAGTATTGCCTCAGGGGTATCAGTACGAATGGACAGGCATGGCTTACCAAGAAGTACTAGCAGGTAACCAAGCGATCTTTGCTTTCGCACTGGCTCTGATCTTCATCTACCTGTTTATGGTGGCTCAATACGAGAGTTGGACAATTCCGATTGCGATTATCCTCGTGGTACCTGTCGCAACCTTAGGCTCCTTCTTGGCATTGAATCTAACGGGCACTCCGCTGAACCTTTATGCACAAATAGGTTTGGTTCTCTTGATAGCCTTGGCCGCGAAGAACGCAATCTTGATTGTGGAATTCGCAAAGGTAGAGCGTGAAGAGAAAGACGCACCGATTGAAGATGCGGCGGTGAAGGGCGGTACTTTACGTTTCCGTGCTGTGAACATGACGTCTTGGTCGTTCATCTTAGGTATCTTCCCGCTTATCTTTGCTGCGGGCGCAGGTCACGTGAGTCAGAACTCTTTGGGTATTTCACTGATCGGCGGCCTGTTATGTGTGTTACTGGCGGGTACGTTCCTAATCCCTGGCTTCTACGCATTCGTGCAACGTAAGCGTGAGAAAGCACACGGTGGTAATACCAAGCTGGTTCCGCTTGATGACGAATAGGGGATTGAGTGTCTTGTAAGATTCGTCTCTTACAAGACCAACCCTCGGAAAACTAATTCCTTGTAAAAACTAAGGTTTAGCATTGCGCTAAGCCTTTTTTTATTCCACTTATGAATAAAAACGCCTTTTATATAAACAAATGTTTGTCATGTGATAGAGCTAACACTCTAATTTGGGTTTTGTAATAAAATGATGTTTTATTGGTAAGTATATGTTTAATATGATTTTAACAAGGTTCAGCTAACGGTTGTATGCTCGAAAACATTTGCACAATAGTGTGAAGTGTTTCAAAATTACGAAGTTATATTGAAATTTTTTGTGCATTGAGGTTCTTATGAAAGTCATTGATTTATTTAAACACCGAGGCGATAGCATGTCTTCGCAACACTCAGAGTTTATGCAATGGATGTCTCCAGCTCTTAGAGATTACTGGGGCGACTTTCTTAATCGTACGCAAAATAGCCATTTCTTTGCGTGGGTTCGTGATCACCACAAACCTGCTGTCAATGAAGATGCACCAGAGATGCCGGTGGAACAGCCGATCGTACTTAAGCCAGAAGCACAACTTGTGTTTGATGAGCTTAATCAACAGATCGGTGAAGTCATCCATACTGGCGACTGGATCAATGTAAGTCAAGACCGTATTAACCAGTTCGGCCTTGTTACTGAAGATATGCAGTGGATTCACACTGAGCCTGAAAAAGCGGAAACAGACTCTCCGTTCAAAACAACCATCGCACATGGTTTTTTAACTTTATCTCTGCTTCCTCGATTGACTGACAGTGTTGACCCTGACAAGTCTCAATTCCCAACAGCGAAGATGGTCGTAAACATTGGTCTTAACCAAGTACGTTTCCCATACCCTGTTAAATCGGGCAGTAATGTTCGTGCTAAAAGTACGCTAACAAAAGTAACGCCAATTAAGAAAGGCCTAGAGATTGAACGCGAAATTCGCGTCGAAATCGAAGGTATTCGTCGTCCTGGCGCTGTGATCGTTTCAGTGATTCAACTTCACTTCTAAACGAACCATATAGATTCCAAAAAAAAGAGAGAGCTTAATGCTCTCTCTTTTTTTTCATAAGATAAAACTCACTCACTTATTTAATGCGAGTGTAGCCGTACTCTTCGATAAGGTCTTGCCCTTGCTTTGACTTCACGAACTTGATGAAGTCTTTGCTCTCGTCAGAAACTGAGTCTGTCTTGTGCAGCAACAAGAATGGGCGAGCCAATTCATAGCTGTGGTTAGCAATGTTCTTAGATGTTGGCTCTACGCCTTCAAATGTAATTGCTTTAATCGAACGGTCGATTGAACCAACAGAGATAAAACCAATCGCGTGTGGGTTATGGTTAACAATCGTTTTAACCATGCTGTTGCTGTTTACAACCAAGTTATTTGGGTTGATGTCAGACACTAGACGGTCATTAATGATCTTCGTTAAACCAAGCAAGCTTTCGAAGCTATAGCGTGAGCCAGAAGACGCTTCGCGAGTGACAACTGCGATAGGCTGATCTGCGCCACCCACAGCTTTCCAGTTCGTGATTTTGCCTTTGTAGATATCGAACAGCTGCCCACGTGTAACGTTGCTTACAGCGTTTGAGCGGTTAGTTACTACAGCTAGGCCGTCAAAGGCAATTGGAAATACCTTCAACTTCTCGTCTTGTTCGCGGTCGGTTAAATAACGCGAGCTCATACCGATGTCAGAGACACCTTTATTAACCATGGTAATACCTGCTGTAGAACCAATGCCCTGAACCGCAATATAGTTATCAGGGTGAGTCTTGTTGTACTCCTCAGCTAATACATCCATCACTCGTGATACTGAAGTGGAGCCCGAAATAGTGGTTTCTTGTGCTAAAGCAGCATGAGAAGACAGGGCTAAGGATAAAAGAGAGGCAAGCGCGACTCGTAACATAAACAACTCCTAGTTAATAACATTTGTCGCATATGATAGGTCGGTTATATGACACTTTTGTGAAATTCCATACTCTCGATGTATAGCTGTTCGCTTGATGAGTCGTAGCTTTCTGGGTTTCCGAAAGCAAGATTCGTTTCTGGGAGCAGGGCAGGTATTTTGATTACGCTTGTTCGCTAAAATGTTTGTTGAGTCCTAAGCTAAGTAGAGGAATTCACTACTTAGAAGTTTCTATGAAGTTTCTATGAAGTTACAAGGGGTGTTATGTCCGTCATTCATATCGAGCTGAATCGTCTTTTAATTGGGGCCGAGAGGCTCTGTACATCTCGAAATCGAAGTTTACCTGTCGAGCTAGGCAAATCCCTATATGAAGAGTGTGAGGGTGGTGTGCTGTTTTCTCAGGCGCATTATCTACTCGACTCATCTCACAGTGATTATACAAACGAGATCGTCTGCGTGACTTTTGATGAGTCGCTGTCTTGTTGGTTAGTGATGGTGCCGCTTGAAGGGGATGTCGAAACCGACTCTGTGAATTGGGGGCCGTATCCGTACCTTCCTAAATCGAAGGATCTTGATGCTATTTTGGCGGAAATAGAAAAAGACCCTAAATCGTACTTCTGGTCATAGTCACTCTGTTTTCACGTTTGCTGGTGGCCTGCTCGCAAAGCTGAATCAATGAGTATCAAAACTCAACCACTGAATCCCAAAGCCAAATCATCTCATCCCACACCCAAGTGGCTTAATATTGAAGCCACTTGGTTTACACCAGTTCCCAACTAAGACGTCCACATCAATCTATCGCTTTGTTTCTTTAAACTTGCGGCTTTACGCTCTGCAGTTGTGCTTGTGCCACTAGCGATCGGAAGTCTTTTGGTGTTTTTCCGTGATACGTTTTAAAGGCCGTGCTGAAGTGAGCGGCACTTTTAAAGCCTGACTCATACGCGATTTGAGTGATCGACTTATCCGATGTTCTTAGCTGAGTGGCTGCATGAGCAATACGTTTTATCTTTAATAAGTTTGAGAACGACAGATCTTCAGCCGATAAGCGACGTTTAAGCGTAGCCGGTGACATTCCCATGTAACTGGCGAGCGTATCCAAAGAGATATTGTTTTCAATGTTTTGCTCGATGTAATGAATGACTCTTTGGGTCACGGTTAACCTTGAAGCTCGAGCAATAATAGCCAATAGAGCTGGGTACTGTTCCACCATCAAAGACAGCAAACTTAAGCCTAATTGAGTGAGTGCGTAGTCATTCTGAGAAGAAGAGTTGGCCAGTGACATGATGAGATCTTTCAACTGACAGAGCTCAGTATCCGTTTGATTGAACTTAATGTACTTGTCTGGGATTCGAGCGGACTCTAAATCGCTGAACTGATTAATGAACTTTTGAAAGATAGCCAAATCAAAATCTAAGCAGGTTGCGCTGAATTCGCCATTTTCAGTGTTAACCGTGATGTCTTTAATCTGACCAGAATTGTAAAGGGTGAAATCTCCCGCTTGCAACGAGGCTTGAGTACCATTGGGCAACACAAAAGAAATGCTGCCTTTCGACACTATAAAGATACCGTTTTTAGAAGCAGGATAACGTTCTCGTCTCCTGGGAATGAAGTTTCTGAACTGAGTAACTGTGATTGATGACATAGTGAGCTTCTTTGACGTTGTAAATTGATTGCTTATTGATTGTTTTTTTTAAGTATTGTTTAAGCATGAGACATTTACAAAAAAGGCGCTAATAATTAGCGCCTTTAGAAGTGAACCTTTGAAGCTTTTGACCTTGAAAGCTCTAACCTTGTAAGCTTTGACCTTGAAAGCCGTAACCTTGAAAGCTGTAGCTGTTAAAGCCTTTAAGCTTCGGTTTCGTTTGTCGTTTCAGGCTCGCTAGGCAAGTCCGCAAATACTTGAGTAGGTTTTGCTACTAAGTTACGGTTTTCCTGATTAACTTCAGAGAGAACTACTTCTAAAACGTCTCCCAGTTTGTATACCATTTCTTTATCGATAGATACAGTACCCATATCACCGTTGCACTCTATTCTTTCTTTATTATTAAGAATGAGAGATCCAGGGATAAATGCAGCAGCACCATTTTCAAGTAAACGTACACGCATACCTGCACGGTTAATATCGAAAATCTCAGCTTGGAAACGAGTTTCTTCTGCTGGAGCATTGGCTAGAGTGCGAGCATACAACCAATCGCCAACATTACGCTCAGCCATGCCGTGGTGACGGCGGTGCAGGGCAAGTTCATCACCGATAGTTTCATCTGGTGTTTGAATTGGCGCTTTACCTAAGATGTGTGCTTTAAGCATACGGTGGTTAATCATGTCGCCATATTTACGAATTGGAGAAGTCCAAGTTGCGTAAATATCTAATCCCATCGCGTAGTGCGGTGCAGGCTCATTGCTGATCTCGCTATACGCTTGGAATTTACGAATACGGTTGTCGTAGTAGCTGTTATCTAAAGAACCTAACCAACGACGTAGAGTAGCAAAACCTTCTAGAGAAATGATTTGCTCTTCAGTGAACGGCGTTTCCGCTTGCGGGTTTACCAGTTCAAGAACGTCGGAGATTTTCTCAGCCTTGAAACCAGAATGGCAGTTAAACACACCTTGGTTGAAGCTCTCTTTTAGTACTCGGCCCGCACAGATGTTCGCGCTGATCATTGATTCTTCAACCAGCTTGTTTGCGCTACGACGCATGTCAGCGTGGATAGCGACAACATCGTTATCTTCGCTCAGTTCAAAGCGGTAGTCAGGGCGATCTGGGAACACAACAGCGTTTGCTGAGCGCCATGCTGAACGTGCTTGAGCAAATTGGTGAAGATCAGAAACAATTGCAGCAATCTCTTCTGATGGTTGCCATTTCTCTGATGCACCTGTTTCTAGCCAGTCTGATACGTTGTCGTAAGCAAGACGAGCATGAGATTTGATGTTTGCAGCGAAGAAGTTAATGTCATCACCGATAACGCCATCTTTAGATACCGTTACTGTGCAGCAAAGTGCAGGACGAACTTCGTTCTCGATCAGTGAACATAGGTTGTCAGCAAGATCACGAGGCAACATTGGGATGTTGCGACCAGGAAGGTAGATAGTGAAACCGCGCTCGCGTGCCACTTTATCCATCGCATCATCTGGAGAGATGTAAGCCGTTGGATCAGCAATTGCGATAGTCAGTTCAAAATCACCGTTCTCTTTCTTCTTCGCGTAAAGCGCGTCATCCATATCTTTTGTGCTTTCGCCATCGATAGTCACAAAAGGGACGTGCGTCATGTCTACACGTTCAAGATCGGCGTCATCGTTGATTAGCCAGTTGTCGATGCCTTCAGGCTCGCTGTTTGGTAGATCGTTTTGTGCCAGCGTTACCCACCAAGGTGCAATCTTGTCGTCAGCGTCTGTGATTTTCTCAGAGATCTGAGCCAAGAAACCATTGTCACCTTTTAATGGGTGTTGAACGATATGAGCAACAACCCAGTCACCTTCTTTAAGCGTTTCAGGGTTTAGACCCTTCATTGCTTTCGCTTTAAGTTGCAGTTTTTTGAGCTGCGGGTGATCAGGAACAACGTTCAATCGGCCTTTGAAAAGCTTAACTCGTGCAATAAAGCGAGTAAGACCTTGTTCAACCAATTCCTCAGGCTCTGCTACTTCGCGCTCTTTCTCTGTGCGAATGATGGCAATCACCTTGTCACCGTGCACACATTTCTTCATGTACGGAGGCGGGATAAAGAAGCTTGTTTTGCTATCAACTTCGAGAAAACCAAAACCTTTTTCAGTGGCTTTGATGGTACCTTCCTTTTTAGGGAGGGTTTCTTGGATTTGCTGCTTGAGCTGAGCGAGTAGAGGATTATCTTGAAACATTTTGACTTTTATCTATCGAGGACAATTGAGCACACTATAATCATTGCGAGGCTTGATTACTACTTAAAGGCGAAGTGAGCGTTAATTAATTGCCCTCTTATTTAACTAGGTCAATTTGCTAGGAGATGGGTGCTGTGACGAGATATTCATCAAGTTTTGACGATATGATAACCAGTATTGATGTAAAAGCGAGAAATATGTGATGTATTTCAATTTTTTCTGGATTTTTTTATGCATTTAGGGAATAATCCGCCTCCCTTAGACGTCCCTAATGGCTTGAAGTGTTTTATTACTGCTTCGTAACTCTGAATGGAATCAGTATCTGATTGGATCAGTATTGGAATTGATAGAGCTCCCGGGACCTTTTGTTTACTTATATATAGTGGGATCCCAATGTCCGAATCTGTAATTCAATTTAATGAATTAGCCCTAAACGATAACATTCTTTCAGCTCTTGATAGCATGGGTTTCGTTTCTCCGACTCCAATCCAAGCAGCAGCTATTCCTCTTCTTCTTGAAGGCCGTGACGCACTAGGTAAAGCACAGACTGGTACTGGTAAAACAGCAGCATTCTCTCTGCCTTTACTTAACAAAATCAACCTGAACCAACACAAACCACAAGCAATCATCATGGCTCCTACTCGTGAGCTAGCGATTCAAGTTGCTGCGGAAATCAAAAACCTTGGCCGTGATATCAAAGGTCTTAAAGTTATTGAAATCTACGGTGGTGCTTCAATTGTTGACCAAATGCGTGCTCTAAGCCGCGGTGCTCACATTGTTGTTGGTACTCCAGGTCGTGTTAAAGACTTACTAACTCGTGACCGTCTACACCTAGATGAAGCACACACATTTGTTCTTGATGAAGCAGATGAAATGCTGAAAATGGGCTTCGTAGATGACGTTACTTGGATCCTAGAGCAAGCTCCAGAATCTGCACAACGTGTACTTTTCTCTGCAACTATGCCTCCAATGGTTAAGACTATTGTTGACCGTTACCTACGTAACCCGGCTAAAGTTGACGTTGCTGGTACTAACCACACAGTTGATAAAGTAGCGCAGAACTTCTGGGTTGTTAAAGGCGTAGAAAAAGACGAAGCAATGTCTCGTCTTCTAGAAACTGAAGAAACTGACGCGTCAATCGTATTCGTACGTACTCGTCAAGACACTGAGCGTCTAGCTGATTGGCTATCTGCACGTGGCTTCAAAGCTGCTGCACTGCACGGTGATATTCCTCAGTCTCTACGTGAGCGTACTGTTGATCACATCAAACAAGGTGTTATCGACATCCTAGTTGCAACTGACGTTGTAGCTCGTGGTCTTGATGTTCCACGTATCACTCACGTATTCAACTACGACATCCCATTCGATGTTGAATCTTACATCCACCGTATTGGTCGTACTGGCCGTGCTGGACGTAAAGGTAAAGCGATCCTACTAGTTCGCACTAACCAAATTCGCATGCTTCGCACAATCGAGCGCGTAACTAAGTCTCAAATGGAAGAAATTCAACTTCCTCTACGTGACCAAGTTGCTGCTGCACGTGTTGCTAAGCTTGGCGCTGAACTTGAAACTGAGAAAGAAAGCAAAGCACTAGAAAACTTTGCAGGTCTTATCTCTACTCTTCAAGAGTCTCTAGAAGTTGATGCTGCTACTCTAGCTGCAATGCTTCTTAAGCGTCAGCAAGGTAAGAGCCCACTATTCTACGTTGGCGAAGACCCAATGATCGCTGCTATTGAGCGTGATAAGAACCGTCGCAAAGAGCGTCGTGAAGATCGTGACAACGGCCGTGACGGTGGTGGTCGCAACTTCAATACTCAAGATTGGGATACTTACCAACTACAAGTTGGCCGTGAGCAAGGCGTTCAGGTTAAAGACATCGTTGGCGCACTAGCAAACGAACTTGGCCTAACTAAAGGTTCTATCGGTGCTATCAAGCTAGACCAAGGTTCTACTTACGTTCAACTGCCAAAAGCAATGAACTCTGAAACTGCTGGTAAGCTAAGCAAACTTCGCATTCGTCAAAAAGAAGCTGGCGCTGTAGTTGTTGATTTCAATGACTTCCGTGAGCCTCGTCGTGGCGGCGGCGGTCGTGATGGCAACCGTGGTGGCAACCGTGGCGGTCGTGATGGTGGCGGCTACCGTGGTAACCGTGAAGGCGGCAACCGCGAAGGTGGTAACCGTGAAGGCGGTCGTGGTGGATACCGTGGCAACCGTGATGGTGCTCGCGATGGTAACTCTGCTGGCGGACGTGATGGCGAACGTCGTTTCGACCGTAACCGTGGTGGCGATCACCGTGGTAACTTCCGTGGCGAACGTGGCCATGGTAACGGCAATGGCGGTGGTAACCGTGGTCGTCGTCCAGAGCGCAACGAAGGTTAATCAACCTGTCGCTTAGACGCTTTAGGTCTAGACACTGAATTTAAAAGCCGAGCGTAATGCTCGGCTTTTTTGTGCCTGCTATTTGAACATAAGCTTTGGTTGGCTCGATATTCGTAGCTAACTTACTTTAATCAAGCTTCGTTCCTGTAACTATGCTTCGTCCATGAAACTAAGCATCGCGCCTAGAACGAATGTTAGTGCCAAAACTTAGCTGTATCGCGTTCTAAGCCTATACCAAAAGAACGTGCTACAAGGTGCTGAAACAAAGAGTGAAGGCTATCTAAGCGTCGTTACAGTGCATCTATTCGTAGAGTTGTGCTCGAAGGCAATCAAAATAAGATCAGATCACTATTCTCAACTTCAGTGAGCTTTTTGATGCAAACACTGAGCAATTGAGAAATCGAGCAAAAAGTTATCGGTAATGATAAGCAGACGAAAGGGAAGGGTGGTTGTTTTTCAAGCGGATCACCTGCATTTGTTCGAGTCGCTTTAATTAACTGAATCAAGTTAAAAATAACGTGAGCACTCGTTTGCGTCACCTGTTCATTAATTTTCTTATTCAACTATTTTTTAATTCCGCTCTCGAAATAAATAATTTAATGACCAAGATCAACTTAATTGTGTTCATTTAGTGATTTTTTCAAAACAAAAGTTGAAAGATTCAAAAATTATTGAATAATGGACTTAACTAAAATTGAAGTAAACACTTCATCCAATTCGTACTGAAACAGGATCCATATCCAATGTCTAATTCGTTTGTTCTGGTTATTAACTCGGGTAGTTCATCCCTAAAATTTGCTGTAATCGATTCTGTTTCTGGTGAAGCAGTATTAAGTGGCCTAGGGGAGTGTTTTGGTCTTGAAGATGCTCGTATGAGCTGGAAATATCAAGGCGAGAAAACTGAAATTGCCATTCAAGGCGAAGATAACCACCACAAAATTGCCATTGGCAAATTGGTTGGCCTGATGGAAGATCTAGGCTTCACGGCTGATATCGTGGCTATCGGTCACCGTATCGTTCACGGTGGTGAGAAGTTCACTCAAACCGTTCGTATTACTGAAGAAGTAACGAACGAAATTGAAAGCCTATCTGACCTAGCTCCACTTCATAACCCTGCAGGTGCTGTCGGCATTCGTGCTGCGATTGAAGCTTTCCCTTCTCTACCTCAATTTGCTGTATTTGATACGGCTTTCCACCAAACAATGCCACAACGTGCATTCACTGGTGCAATCGCAAAAGAGCTATACACAGACTTTGGCGTACGTCGCTACGGTTTCCACGGAACCAGTCATTACTTCGTCAGCCGTGAAGCGGCGAAAATGCTCAACAAGCCAGTGGAAGAGTCTAATTTCATCTCTGTTCACTTGGGTAATGGCGCATCGGTATGTGCGATTAAAGACGGTAACAGTGTTGATACTTCAATGGGCTTCACACCACTTTCAGGCCTAATGATGGGCACACGTTGTGGTGACCTAGACCCAGGCATCATCGAATACCTACTTAAGAAAGGCTGGTCACAAGAGCAAGTATTTAACTCTCTAAACAAGGAGTCTGGCTTCCTTGGCGTGTCTGGTCTTACGAGCGATGCTCGTGGCATCTTAGAAGCAATGGAAGAGGGCCACGAAGGCGCTAAGCTTGCGTTTGAGGTGTTTACTTACCGCGTAGCGAAATACGTTGCTTCTTACCTAGCAACGCTAGATTCTTTAGACGGTATCATCTTCACTGGTGGTATCGGTGAGAACTCTCTACCAATTCGTCGTGAGATCTTAAACAACCTTAAGATTCTAGGTTTCGTTGAAGATGTAGCAGGTAACGAATCTGCTCGCTTTGGTGCTGAAGGGATCATCGCTAAGTCTGAAATGTTAGACGCAGTAGCAATGGTTATCCCAACCAACGAAGAATTCGTGATTGCTCAACAGTCGGTTGAACTGCTGTAATTTTTTCAAAAACAGATAGTTAAAAGCGAGCTTAGTGCTCGCTTTTTTGATCTTATATGTTGGATAGACCATCGCTAAGTGGCCTTATAGCGAGATAGTCAAAACTCATTCTATTGATTTCGGCAAATCATTTTGTAGCTTCAAACTAGTGATGTTAGGGCTGGCTTGTGATGCCC
>NZ_JBFRKI010000052.1:0-1258 GCF_041469245.1 Vibrio sp. 10N.286.51.B11
TGTAGTGGTCAACTGATATTGGCCACGTTCCTAGAGTTTAACCAGAACAATCGTTCTGATTCATTGGGAGTCAAACCACCGTTGTATTGGTGCGGGCGGAGTTGGCAATAATACCCAATAATGTATCGAGTAATTTCTTGTTGTGCCTCTGCAAAGCTCCGATAACCTACTGTAGGTATCCATTCCGTCTTCAAGCTTCTAAAGAAGCGTTCCATTGGTGCATTATCCCAGCAATTTCCTCGTCGAGATAAGCTTTGCTTGATCTGAAAGCGCCACAGTAATTGCCGATAACTTCGGCTTGTATAATGACTGCCTTGATCGCTGTGAAACATGACGCCCTGTGGTTTACCACGAGACTCATAAGCCATGGCAAGAGCCTTACGAGTTAATCGACTATCGGGCGATAATGACATTGCCCAACCAATCGTTTTTCTAGCGAACAGGTCTAAAACTACGGCTAAGTACATCCAACGATAGCCAGTCCAAACATAAGTAACGTCACCAACCCAAACTCTGTTTGGCTCCGTAACTGCAAACTGGCGGCCTAAGAGGTTTGGGATCTCAATATGTTCTTGTGATGCTTTACGATACCTGTGTTTTGGCACTTGGCAGCTCACTAGACCAAGGGCTTTCATGAACTTCGTTGCTCTGTAGCGACTCAGGTTAGTTCCCTGACTCGTTATTATGTCAGCAATGGTTCTCGCTCCCGCAGAACCGTTGCTTGCGGCATGTGCCTCGCTAACTAAACTACGGAGCTTTGCTGTTTCGGCATCAATTTCTACTGGACGTTTTCGCCAGTAGTTATAACTGCTTCGATGAACATTGAACACTTCACATAATATTTTTACGCTGTGGCTCTGCTTGAGTTTCTTGATTATCAAGAATTGTTCAGTGAGTCCGACATCAACAGAGCCGTGGCTTTTTTTAATATTTCATTATGCTCTTCAAGGCGAGCTAACTTCTTTTTTAATTCACGTATTTCAATTTGCTCAGGCGTCATCGGCGATGCTTTAGGTGCTTTCCCCTGACGTTCCTCTTTTAGTTGGCGAACCCACTTATCCATCGTGGACTTCCCAACATTCATAGCTTGAGCAGCCTCTGTCACAGAGTGGTTCTGATCTAGAACCAGTTGTGCCGCTTCTAATTTGAATTCAGCGCTAAATAGTCTTCTTGTACGTTTTGTCATAGTGTCACCTGTTAACTTATGAGGTGATGATATCACCTCTAACTAAGTGACCAAATTCAGCGTACCACTACA
>NZ_JBFRKI010000053.1:0-36376 GCF_041469245.1 Vibrio sp. 10N.286.51.B11
TTAAATTGTTAAAGAGCTTAACTTCTTGAGCGTTCCTTTTAAGTAAGGAGCCTCTCGAAGTGGACGGCCATTCTAGCGAATTAACATTCAGTGTCAAACACTTTTTGAAAATTAATTTTTTGTCGCTTTCCGTCTTACTGATTCTTGCTGAAGCCTTGTGGCGTCTGCCGTCTCAGTGGTGTCGCATTATAGGGAACCCTCTCAGCTTAGCAACTACTTTTTCATGAAAAATGAATAAATAGGGGTTAACTGCCTAATAGTTCACCTAAACGTAAAAAAGAGAGCATTTCTGCTCTCTTTTTGCTCAAAATCTAAGGGTATTGTTAGATAAATGCGTAAGCATCAGCGTACATATGGTCACGCTTTGCTTCTTTATTCTGAGTAAATAGGTCTCTTGCAGCGCCCGCCATTTCAAAACGACCTGCAATATAGATATCGAAATCAGCTAATGATTCGAAACTTTGCATAACAGCCTCAAGCACATTACCTGTTTGGCCATGCCAAACTTCCGGTGCTTCTTCTACTACCGGTACAAAGTGCACATTGCTATGCTTTTCTGCAATGCCAACCAACTCTTCTTTAGCATATAACTGGCACTCATCTTTTGCGCCCCAGTATAGGTAGATCTCTTTCGAGCTATTTTGCGCGATGCAGTGATCAAGAATAGAGCGCACGTAGCTGAAACCCGTGCCACCAGCAATAAGTAATAGAGGGCGATCGCTTTCTTCTTTGATCCAAGCATCTCCGTGTGGAGCATCAATCGCAATATCGCCATCTTCAGCTTGTGCCTTCTTCATCGCTTCAACCACTTCTAGTGCGTAAGCGTTGTGCTCGGCAGCACCAATGTGCAGCTCAAGCTCACCTTCGTGGCGGCAAGGGCTACTTGCGATAGAGAATGGGCGCTTATCTTTCTCGCCCATTTCAACCATCAGGTACTGGCCCGCTTTAAAAGCGACCGGTGTTTCTGGGTGAAGTAGGATTTGGTAAGTATTACAAGCCAAAGGCTCGATAGACTTCACTTTACATTTAATAGTCATGTTCTTCCTCTTACTAACCCTTAATCGGCAAAGGTTAGAACTAAATTACTTTCTGCAAATGCTTGGCAAGCAAAAATCCAGCCTTGTTGCTGCTCTTTCTCTGTGAGCATGGGTTCAAGGTGGTAACTCACTTGCCCTTCTAATTTTTTGCACATACACATTGCGCATGCGCCAACTTGGCAACGGTTTGAGAAATAGATATCGCTGTTGAGCGCAGCATCCAAGACCGTTTGCCCTTTTTCTACTGTGAAACTGATGTTTTCTGGGTATAAGACTACTTGGTAGCTCATGAAATTCCTAGCTGTTCCCAGATGCTATCAATCTTTTTCACAACATCAGGATCTTTTGTGATTGGTACACCCCACTCACGCAGGCATTCACCTTCCCACTTATTGGTCGCATCGAGACCCATTTTTGAGTGTCCAGTTTCGTTCTGCAGGAATAACGTATCTCTCGCCGGATCCATTCTTGTCGTTACAGCCCAAATGATGTCATTCCAATCACTCACATTGACATCGCCATCACACACGATAACAAACTTGTTCTCATCAAATTGAGACCAAACCGCTTCCATGATTTTCTTACCATTACCGGCAGCTTGCTTATCAATAGACACCACAACCATGCTGGCATTGTCGTTTTGCAGGTGAACATCAATAATTTCAGGATGAACCTTGGTTAACTCAGCCAAGCTACCCTCAATATGTTCACTATTTACAGGTGCTGTTTGGACATCTGGCGATAACGCTAACTCTGCGTCCCACTTCTTAGTAATATCTAGACCCATCTTAGAACCTAACCCAACCACGGGTGAGGCAAAATCCAATGAATCGATCGGCGTGTTCTCTATCATCAGGCTATCGCGTGACGGATCCATATGTTCGCACATCGCTGCGGTTACTTGAGACCAATCACGTGCATTCACATCTTCATCACACACCAATACAAATTTGGTGTACATGAATTGGCGTAAGAAAGACCATACACCCATCATCACTCGCTTAGCGTGACCTGGGTATTGCTTCTTCATGGTCACGACTGCCATTCGGTACGAACAACCTTCAGGCGGTAGATAGAAATCTTCAATCTCTGGGAACTGCTTTTGAAGAATAGGCACAAACACTTCATTTAGCGCAACACCCAATACCGCTGGCTCATCAGGTGGACGGCCAGTATAGGTGCTGTGATAGATAGGGTTCTCGCGCATGGTTACATGAGTAATAGTAAACACATGGTGCTTTTCTTTCTCGTTGTAGTAACCAGTATGATCTCCGTAAGGCCCTTCATCTGCGAATTCATTCGGGTCGATGTAACCTTCCATCACGATTTCTGCACTTGCGGGAACTTCTAAGTCGTTGCTGATTGATTTAACGACCTCAGTTTTACTACCACGTAGTAAGCCTGCAAACGCGTACTCAGATAAACTATCCGGCACTGGCGTAACCGCACCAAGAATGGTGGCAGGATCAGCACCAAACGCTACCGATACTGGGAATGGTTTCCCAGGGTTAGTTTCCATCCAATCACGCAGATCCAATGCTCCACCACGGTGGGCTAACCAACGCATGATGATTTTATTCTTGCCGATCTTCTGCTGACGATAGATACCTAAGTTTTGGCGTTTCTTGTTTGGACCACGAGTAACCGTTAAACCCCATGTTAGCAATGGCGCGACATCATCAGCCCAACAGCTCATCACAGGGATTTTATCTAGGTCGACGTCATCGCCTTGCCATACCACTTGTTGGCAAGCCGCTTTGCGAAGGCGTTTAGCTGGCATGTTTAAGACTTGCTTAAACACAGGTAGTTTATCAAGAGCGTCTTTAAAGCCTTTTGGTGGCTCAGGTTCTTTTAGGTAAGCAAGCAACTTGCCCACTTCACGCAGTTCTTTGACTTCTTGACGTCCCATACCAATAGCAACCCGATTAGGTGTACCAAATAGATTGGTCAAAACGGGCATGTCATAGCCTACTGGATTTTCAAACAAAAGAGCCGGGCCACCAGCACGTAGAGTACGGTCGCTAATCTCGGTCATTTCGTAGTCTGGATCGACTGGGTGAGAAATGCGTTTCAACTGACCAATACTTTCAAGATGGTCGATAAAATCACGTAAATCTTTAAAACTCATAGGACTTCTACATGCTGATTATTCTGCGCTCAGTATATCAAAAAGGGTGACGCTGAGGTCCCCCTTTTTAGTGTGGTTATTGAGAGGCAAAATCCACTTTACGGTAATGCTTGCTCGATCAAAGAACTCTTCACCTGAGGGTTATCATTGACGAGATCTTGCAACCATCGCGTATGACCTTGTTTGGCGAGTTCACGCGCAACTAATGGTGCTTCATCAGCAATCGCCATCCTAGAGACAAGGAACAGCTTCACCTCTTCTGATAACGGGTTAACTTTGGTAAGCAAAGTAATCGCTTCATCTTTCAAACGCGGGTTCTTAGTCGCTGCCATCACCTGTTCAAGCGCGAACGTTTGTTTGGTTTCAGCAAGGCGAACTAGCTCAGCTTGGCTATGATAATCGGCCTTCATTCGCCATAGAATTTTGTAAACCTCTGGGTCTTCGCTCACTTGCGCTAATCGAACCACCACCTCAGTAGAAGGTAACCAACTAACAATAGAAGATGCGGTGAGTTGCTTAGTTAGGTAATCAACCGCTTCAGGAGACAAACTGTCTAGCTCTCTAATGAGCAACGCTTCTCGCGTTTGAACTTGATGTTCAGATCCAGATAACCACTCTTTTAGGTCGAGTTCCTGTTTCTCTGCATCTAACACAAACACCAATGTCTTCTGATCTTGACGCCATTGTTTAATAAGGCGATTAGCAATTGAAGGGTAATTAAAGGCAGGTACCGTAAACTCATAGCCATCGCCACGTTCTAAGACTTGATAAGTGGGCGTGATAGCAAGTTGCTGCTCGATGAAGATAGACATCTTGGGTGTGAGTACGATTTTTTGCTGTTCAAGCTTCTTCAAGAGTTGGTAACGAGCCACCTCTTGCTGGGGAAATGTCAGGCGCTCAAGCGCAAAGCGTAGCGAATTGACTTCGTCACGTACGACAAGCTCTAGTAGTTCAGCAGTTTTCAGTTTTACTTGATCATTCTCAAGCCAAGACTCTACTGTAAGTGGAGACATCTCGGTGGCATAGCTCATACCAACCGGTGAAAATAACAGTGAAGTAGACAGGAGTAATGATGACAACAGTCCATGTTGCATTTTAACGTCCTTGTAACACTTTTGCTCATTCTGCAAGCTGGCGCTACAAAATGCAAATAAAAAGCGCCACCCGAGGGCAGCGCTTATTAAATACGATCAGCTAATCAATATTACTGACGACGCATTGCGTCAAAGAACTCATCGTTCGTTTTCGTCATTGCTAGCTTGTCGATAAGGAATTCCATTGCGTCGATTTCGCCCATTGGGTGAACAATCTTACGCAGGATCCACATCTTCTGTAGTTCATCGTTCTTGGTAAGAAGCTCTTCACGACGAGTACCAGAGCGGTTGAAATCAATCGCTGGGAATACGCGTTTTTCAGCAATCTTACGGTTAAGGTGCAGTTCCATGTTACCTGTACCTTTGAATTCTTCGTAGATAACTTCATCCATCTTAGAACCAGTATCAACCAGTGCTGTTGCGATGATCGTTAAGCTACCGCCTTCTTCTACGTTACGTGCCGCACCGAAGAAACGCTTTGGACGATGTAGAGCATTCGCATCAACACCACCAGTAAGAACTTTACCTGATGAAGGAATCACAGTGTTGTAAGCACGAGCTAGACGAGTAATAGAATCCAGTAGAATAACTACATCTTTCTTGTGTTCAACAAGGCGCTTCGCTTTCTCGATAACCATTTCTGCAACTTGTACGTGGCGAGATGCTGGCTCATCGAATGTTGAAGCAACTACTTCGCCTTTAACTAGACGCTGCATTTCTGTTACTTCTTCTGGACGCTCATCGATAAGTAGAACCATTAGTTCACACTCAGGATGGTTACGTGCAATGCTTTGAGCAATGTTTTGCAGAAGCATTGTCTTACCCGCTTTAGGCGGAGCAACAATCAGACCACGCTGACCTTTACCAATTGGAGATGCAAGGTCAAGAATACGAGCCGTAATATCTTCAGTCGCACCATTACCCGCTTCCATCACCATACGTTCGTTAGCGTGAAGAGGAGTAAGGTTTTCGAAAAGAATCTTGTTACGTGCGTTGTCTGGCTTGTCGTAGTTAACCGTGTTTACTTTAAGCAGTGCAAAGTAACGCTCACCGTCTTTAGGTGGACGGATTTTACCGCCAATAGAGTCACCTGTACGTAGGTTAAAACGACGAATTTGGCTTGGTGATACGTAGATATCATCTGGGCCAGCCAGGTATGAACTGTCGGCGCTACGTAGGAAACCAAAACCGTCTTGAAGAATTTCTAGAACACCATCACCAAAGATGTCTTCACCACTTTTTGCATGCGCTTTAAGGATGGAGAAGATAATGTCTTGTTTTCTTAGGCGAGCTTGATTTTCAAGACCTAAGCTTTCGCTAAGTTTAACAAGCTCAGACACAGGTCTGTTCTTCAGTTCAGTAAGATTCATAGTGGTGGAAGTTTGTTTAGTCAAAATAGGATCTGTTTTCTTAAGTTAAGAAGGATTTGGTCACAGGATCGACCAAGAAGAGAAATTCGTTCAATTAACGTGCGATAAATTAGCACTAAAACTAAGACTAGTCCATAGCTTAGAAAAAACAAAACCGCGCATTTGTTAACTGCACGGTTTCTTTTCAAATGCTGACCTGATTAAAGGTTAGCGTCTAAGAACTCTTTAAGTTGAGTTTTAGATAATGCACCAACTTTAGTCGCTGCTACGCCGCCATCTTTGAAAAGAAGTAGCGTTGGAATACCGCGAATACCAAACTTTGGTGGAGTACCAGCATTTTGGTCGATATTTAATTTACCGATTGTGAGCTTGCCTTCGTACTCGTCTGCGATTTCATCAAGAATCGGCGCAATCATTTTACATGGACCACACCATTCTGCCCAAAAATCAACAAGAACAGGGCCTGCAGCATTGATTACATCGTTATCAAAACCGTCATCAGTTAGCTGCAAAATCTTATCACTCATCTTCCACTCCAATGTGTTTTTTAGAACTGGTTGGATGATAACCAGTAAATAGATGCCCTATTGGAATGTATTTACTTTCGTATTGCAAGCTTAAGCTGATATTCTATAGCAATGAAAAAGACGCATATCACAGAGCAAAAGTTCGCCGACTTGGATTTACTTCCGCAAGTCATTGAAGGATTGGAGAAAAAAGGGTTCGATTATTGTACCCCTATCCAAGCCTTGGCGCTCCCGGTACTGCTCACCGGCCAAGACATTGCAGGCCAGGCCCAAACGGGTACTGGTAAAACGCTTGCGTTTCTTACTGCTACTTTTAACCACCTGCTAAAAACATCTGAGCATGAAGGGCGTAAGCCTAACCAGCCACGTGCGATTATTATGGCACCAACGCGTGAACTCGCGATTCAGATCTACAACGATGCTGACTCTCTGGTTGAAAGCACAGGTATCAAGGCAGCACTTGCTTACGGTGGCGAAAGCTACGACAAGCAACTAGGTAAAATCGAAGAAGGCGCAGATATCTTAATTGGTACGACTGGCCGCATCATCGATTTCTACAAGCAGAAGGTATTTAACCTTAACCACATTCAAGCTGTTGTTCTTGACGAAGCTGATCGCATGTTCGATCTTGGTTTCATCAAAGACATCCGCTTCTTGTTCCGCCGTATGCCTGAGCCAAAAGATCGCCTGAACATGCTGTTCTCTGCGACATTGTCTTACCGCGTACAAGAGCTAGCGTTCGAACACATGCACAACCCAGAGCATGTTGTTGTTGAGCCAGAGCGTAAAACAGGTCACCGCATTCAGGAAGAGCTGTTCTACCCATCAAACGAACACAAAATGGCACTGCTGCAGACTCTAGTTGAAGAAGAGTGGCCAGAGCGCGCTATCATCTTCGCTAACACTAAGCACAAATGTGAGTCTGTTTGGGGTCACCTAGCTGCAGATGGTCACCGTGTTGGCCTGCTAACTGGCGATGTTCCTCAGAAGAAACGTGAAAAGATTCTTGAGCAATTCACTAAAGGTGATGTTGACCTGCTTGTCGCAACCGACGTTGCAGCACGTGGTCTACACATTCCTCAAGTAACACACGTATTCAACTTCGACCTACCTGATGACTGTGAAGATTACGTTCACCGTATCGGCCGTACAGGTCGTGCTGGTGCAAGTGGTCACTCGATCAGCTTTGCTTGTGAAGATTACGCAATCAACTTGCCACCAATCGAAGAATACATTGAGCACGCGATCCCTGTGTCCGACTACGATGCTTCTGCACTGCTAGAAGATCTACCAGCACCATTGCGCTTACGTACACGTAACCCGCAACAACGCCGCTCAAACAACAATGGCCCACGCAACGGGAACCGTAAACCAAACCAGAACCGTCGCCCACGCCAACCGCGTCATAACAAGGAAGCTTAGTCGCTTATGAGTCAAACAGTGTCACCCCCGCTTTACGCTGCAATCGACCTCGGGTCGAACAGTTTTCATATGCTCGTTGTGCGTCATATCGATGGCAGCGTACAAACCATGGCTAAAATTAAGCGCAAAGTGCGTTTAGCTGCAGGCTTAGATGAAAATAATGCGCTTAGTACAGAAGCCATGCAGCGCGGTTGGGACTGTTTGAGTCTCTTTGCAGAGCGACTTCAAGATATTCCGAAAGAAAATATCCGCATTGTCGGTACAGCGACCCTACGTACTGCTATCAATGTGGATATATTTCTAGAGAAAGCGAACCAGATCCTTGGTTACGACATCAATGTTATCTCCGGAGAAGAAGAAGCTGCGACTATCTATAAAGGCGTAGCACACACTTCTGGTGGCAGCGGCCGCCGACTGGTTGTTGATATTGGTGGCGCAAGCACCGAGATGATCATTGGTGAAGGCTTCTCAGCGAAAGCCCTAACCAGCCTAAAGATGGGCTGTGTTACTTGGCTTGAGCGCCACTTTAAAAACCGCCAATTAACCGCTACCAACTTTAACAACGCCATTGAAGCGGCGAAGTCGACGTTGGCTCCTATCCTAGATAGCTACACTGATATCGGATGGGATGTGTGTGTGGGCGCCAGCGGTACCGTTCAAGCACTGCAAGAGATCATGTTGGCGCAAGGCATGGATGAAGTGATTACTCATGCCAAACTTAAGCGTCTACAGAAACAAGCGATGATTACTGAGCGCTTGGAAGAGCTAGAAATCGAAGGACTTACCCTTGAACGCGCATTAGTGTTCCCGAGTGGCCTTTCTATTCTTATTGCTATTTTTGAGCTGCTTGAAATAGATTCAATGACACTCGCAGGCGGCGCACTCCGTGAAGGCCTAGCCTACGAGATGGTTGATGAGCTACGCCAAGAAGATATCCGAGCGCGTACCATTAAGAGTGTTCAATCACGCTACCAAATGGACGTAAGCTACGGTGAACAAGTAGCAGTAGTCGCACAAACGCTGCTAGACCAAGCGGGCGCCGAAGCGTGGGTTTCAGAACCTCAAGCTGGTGTGCTATTGCAAACGGCAGCTAAGCTTCACGAGATTGGTTTAACCATCGATTTCAAAAAAGGCGGTGAGCACAGCGCTTATCTGCTGCAGAACTTAGACCTACCTGGCTTTACTCGAGCGCAAAAGCACTACTTGGGTGAGTTAACTCGTCGCTACCGTGAACAGTTAACCTCATTACCAGAGCAACACGCTATCTCAGGAACCAGTAGCAAGCGTATTTTACGTATTCTGCGTTTAGCTATTTTGCTGACCCACCGTCGTAACCCAGCGCTAGAGCCTGAGTTCAAACTGACGACGAATGACAACAATCTAACCCTAACGCTTTCTAAGCAATGGTTAGCTGACAATCCGCTGACCGCTGCAGAGCTAGAGATCGAGTCGAATAGACAAACCGATATTGGCTGGCCATTGAATATTAAATGCCTCTGATATTAGTATCTGACGCTAGAAATTAAAAAAGCCCAAGTTAATAGACTAACTTGGGCTTTTTCTTATCGCTGCATTAATGCTTTGTGTTACAAATCTCAAACTTAAGCGTTCACGCCTGTCGCTTTAAAGTCAGGGTTCACTGCGGTTAGCTTTCTAACAATGTAGTTAAGAAGCACGCCGTACATAGGCACGAACAAGCCTAGGCTGATGATAAGTTTGAATCCGTAATCGACTAAAGCAATCTCAGTCCAATGCTCGGCCATAAATGGATCTGGGCTTTGATAGAAAGCAATCGCAAAGAAAGCGATTGTATCAATGGCATTACCGAATAGCGTTGAACATGTTGGGGCAACCCACCACTGTTTAAGCTGACGCAGACGGTTGAAAACATGCACATCTAAGACCTGACCCAGTAAATAAGCCATGAAGCTCGCCGCGGCGATACGTGCAACAAACAAGTTGAACTCACCTAGTTGGCTAAAGCCTTGGAATGAACCTTCAAAGAACACCACTGACAAGAAATAAGAAACGGCCAGAGCTGGTAGCATCACTAAGAAAATGATTTTACGGGCAAGCTGCGCGCCAAAAATGCGTACGGTCAGATCGGTCGCTAGGAAGATAAACGGGAAAGTGAAAGCACCCCAAGTGGTGTGCATACCGAAGACGGTAAAAGGTAGCTGAACCAGATAGTTGCTTGACGCAATAATCACCAAATGGAACAAAACTAATAGTGCTAAGGCTTTGCGCTGTCGCGCAGGGGTAAAGTTACTCATGCTGTACCTTTTTAGTTTGGTTTGGGGGTGAGGGAACCCAAATCGAGTCATTTCTTCGAATAATCCAAGAAAGCTCTTACCAATAATGTGAATTAAAAAATGTATCTAAAAATTGCTCTGCTGAGCGGCGGGCGATTATACATTAATCAATATTGGCTGCAACGGTGAGAACAAACGCAAACGTTTATTCTCACTTTTATTGGTGAATAGCTCTAGAAGCTGTGTTTTAGAAGAGATGCCAAAAGTTAAAAACCGCGCTTGAAAAGCGTCGCGAGATAATCAAACTCTTCTCGGCTTTCTTCAGCGTTTAACGACTCAAACCAAATTGATTCACTGTAATGTTCGGACTTTAAGAACATTCGGCAATCTTCAAAATCAATCAACCAAGAATGCATATCGGCGTCCCATTGCTTTTCAACAACTGACGCTGACAACAACGCCACCAGCTTTTCACCTAGCACTTCATAAGAATCAAAATCAAAACTTGGAGACGTAATCAATAAACGCCCTTCCTCAGCTAAATACTCTCTTAAGCCAAATTCTGTTTGTGTTGTCATGTCCCTATCAACCTTATTCTTTTTCTATTAGTTAGACGTTTCTCGCAAACTAGCCGTGTGTGGTGATGTGTTCTTGAATCAGATCTAGGAATGGGTCTGCGTACTTATCGAGTTTACGTTGACCGACACCGTTGACTGCCAGCATTTCTCCGTATGAAGTAGGTAGTATTTCAGCCATATCAATCAAGGTCGCGTCACTGAATACCACATATGGTGGCAAGCCATCTTCATCAGCAATCGACTTACGCAGCTTACGCAGTTTCGCAAACAGCTTCTTATCGTAATTCTTGCTGCTTAACTTATCGGACTTAGCATTACGCACCGCTGTATCTAAACGAGGAACAGCCAATTCCAAAGACATCTCACCGCGCAGCAGCGGGCGGGCTTCTTCTGTTAGCTGTAAAGTTGAGTTACGAGTGATGTTCTGGAACAGCAAGCCTTTATGAATCAGCTGACGGAAGATACTGATCCAGTAATCATGACTGTGATCGCGGCCAATACCGTAGGTAGATAGCTTATCGTGACCATTATCGCGGACACGGATGTTCTGCATGCCTCGCATTACTTCGACCACGTAGCCCATACCAAATGACTGATTCACACGGTACACACAAGACAACGCCTTCTGTGCTTCTTGGGTCGCGTCAAAGTGTTTTGGTGGATCTAAGCAGATATCGCAGTTGCCACATTGCTTCTCGCGATATTCGCCAAAATAGTTAAGCAGAACCTGACGACGACACGTTTGCGCTTCAGCAAAGGCACTCATCGCATTCAGCTTGTGCATCTCAACTTGTTTCTGTGGGCCTTCTTCTTTCTCATCTAGCATACGACGCAGCCAACCCATATCAGCCGGGTCAAACAACATCATCGCTTCAGCAGGCAAACCATCACGACCTGCACGGCCTGTCTCTTGATAGTAAGACTCGATATTACGTGGGATATCAAAGTGCACCACGAAACGTACGTTGGGTTTGTTGATGCCCATACCGAAAGCCACAGTCGCGACCACGATCTGAATATCATCGCGTTGGAAGGCTTCTTGAACGTAAGCACGCTCATCGGTGTCCATACCAGCGTGATAACCCGCGGCGCGAATACCGTTATTGCACAGCTTCTCGGTCACCATCTCCACTTTCTTACGGCTACCACAGTAGATGATGCCGCAATTGCCCTTTTGTGTTTCTAGGTAGCGAACCACCTGTGACACGGGTTTGTGCTTCTCAACCAAGTTGTAGCGAATATTAGGGCGATCAAAGCTGCCTAAGTAAGTATGCGGGTCCAGGAGCTGTAGGCGCGAGATAATATCTTTACGCGTCGCATCATCAGCGGTTGCTGTGAGCGCCATGTAAGGCACATGCGGAAAGTACTGTTTAAGCTGGCCTAATGATGCGTATTCAGGGCGGAAGTCGTGACCCCATTGAGAGATACAGTGCGCTTCATCGACTGCAATCATTGAAAGCGGTAAAACCTGAAGACGCTCGATAAAGTCACGCATCAACACGCGCTCTGGCGACACATACACCATTTTCAGCTGACCTGAGTTCATGCGATTGAACACATTCAGCAATTGGTCACGTGGCATTGAAGAGTTAATACACTCAGCAGCAACACCATTGGCCTTCAGTTGATCGACTTGGTCTTTCATCAACGAGATCAGCGGCGAGATAACCAGAGTCAGCCCTTCACGAACCAAAGCAGGGATTTGGTAACACAGAGATTTACCACCACCGGTTGGCATAATCACCAAGCTGTCTTTGCCTTCAACGGCCAAATCAATGACCTCTTGCTGACCATCGCGAAAGCTTTGATAGCCAAACACATCTTGTAAGATGGTTTGCGCATCATTCGCGGGAGTTGGTATTTGCTCAGCAATCAGAGTGGCGGTCATTGTGGTTCCTAATCGAGGTATGAAATCAGCAAGCATCTTCTGCAAGCAAGTCGCACATTGTAGAGGGGAACGCTGGCGAATTAAACCGCAAATTGTTAGGTGAAAAGGGTTATCGCTCCTATACTGACCAACTCTCTTATAAATCTTATTAATAAGCACTCAGTGCTAGAGAAAGATGCATGACACAGGAAGAACAACAACGTACGCGCCAAGGAGTTTTGCTTGCCGTCGGCGCCTACACAATGTGGGGTATCGCCCCTATATATTTCAAATCTTTAAGTGACGTTTCCCCGTTAGAGATCCTCAGCCACCGTGTAGTATGGTCTTTTTTCCTACTCGCTTTCTTACTGCACATTGGCCGCAGCTGGCGTAAAGTCCGCGATACCCTGACCTCAAAACCAAAAATGCTCTATTTGGTAGCGACGTCTATTTTGGTGGGTGCTAACTGGCTGATCTTTATCTGGGCGGTGAACTCCAATCACATGCTCGATGCCAGTTTGGGGTATTACATCAACCCGCTGATTAACGTGTTACTTGGGATGCTCTTCCTTGGCGAACGCTTACGTAAGCTGCAATGGTTTGCTGTGGCTCTGGCTGCGATTGGCGTATTAATCCAATTAATTGCCTTCGGCTCAGTGCCTATCGTCGCCATTGCCCTAGCCTTTAGCTTTGGTTTTTATGGCTTGCTGCGTAAGAAAGTCAGCTTAGAAGCACAAACGGGTCTGTTCATTGAAACTCTGGTGATGCTGCCTCTCGCCGCAACCTACTTACTGTTTATTGCCGATAGCCCGACCTCAAACTTATCGATGAACCCGATGCAACTCAACCTATTACTGGTTGCTGCCGGTGTGATCACCACGGTTCCATTGCTGTGTTTTACTGGCGCTGCAACTCGCTTGAAGCTATCAACACTCGGTTTCTTCCAGTACATCGGTCCAAGCTTGATGTTCTTACTGGCGGTTCTGATCTACGGCGAAGCCTTTACCTCAGATAAAGCAATCACCTTTGCTTTCATATGGGGGGCACTGGTTATTTTCAGCTTTGATGGCCTGCGTAACAACAAGAAGAACAAACGCGCGAAACAGTGATATTGATCGTTTTTTACAAGACAATCCCTTAATACGCAGATAAGCTTGGTTGAATTGATGACTATTTGACCAAGCTTTTTTGTACCATGGATAAAGTCCACTACTACTCTACCCCAACAGAAGATATCAGCCTGATCCAAGCTCAATACCAAGAGTTTGCCTTTCAACGCCACTATCATTTGGACTTTCACATCGGCTTAATTACCCAAGGGCAGCAAAAGTTCGCCTACAAAGGGGCGAGCCACCATGTCGGTGCAGGCCAAGTGGTTATCATGCCACCTGATGAGCTGCATGATGGGCACTCCAAACTCGATTCAGGTTATCAAGTCAGTGTGTTTGCAGTTTCTCCTCAATGGTTTCAAGATCTTGCCGATCCCAAGCAAAATGGTCACACATTAGGCTTTTCTGAGTTGATCCTCTCCGATCAAGCTGCGTTTTTACAATTACGCAACTTACACGGCCTGTTAATCAATCAAAGCATCAGCCAACTCGCTCAAGATTGCTTACCATTCGAGGGGTTCTCAACGATTGTCGATCGTTATGCAAAATTTGGATCGAAGAGTGACATCAAACTGGGTAATCAATCGATTAATACACTCAAAGACTATTTGATGGCGAATTTGGACCAGCCAGTGCGATTGGAACAACTGTCTGAGCTGTGCGGCTTAACCACAACTCAATTCCAACGCCACTTTAAGAACAGAATGGGCATCACCCCTTACGCGTGGCTGAGCCGTTTACGTATGGAACAGAGCATGCGCCTGATTAAATCTGGGATCTGTGGTACTAAAGTCGCGCACCAAGTAGGCTTCTATGATCAAGCACACTTCTCCAAGGCATTCAAAACCACATTCGGCGTACCACCCTCACAAATCAACTAAGTGTTGATAATTTACAATTGCTCGATTTCAAATCGCGGTAAGCTACGCTCAATACGATTACTTATTTAATAATAGCGGCAACGTTATTGAGAACTGACATGAACGAAGTCACCATACTGATCACCCTCGCCTCTATCCATTTCATCGCTTTGATGAGCCCCGGCCCTGACTTTGCGTTAGTCGTGCAAAATGCGACACGCCACGGCAGACAAACAGGCTTGTACATTGCGCTTGGTTTATCTTGCGGGATCTTACTGCATTCGTTGCTCAGCCTGACGGGAATCAGTTACCTAGTCCACCAGCAACCAACCCTATTTGCCATTATCCAGTTGGCTGGCGGTAGCTACTTGCTGTACTTAGGCTACGGTGCACTTAAAGCAACCTGGCAAATCATTCAGAACCACGACGATGACGACGATACCGTCAATGCCAAAGATCTGATTCTGACCAACAAGCGTCAGGCATTTTCGAAAGGGTTTGCGACCAATATTCTCAACCCAAAAGCTTTGGTGTTCTTTATTAGCTTGATGTCGAGCTTAGTGCCTGCCGACATGTCTCTATCAGGTAAAGGCTTTGCGCTTATTATCTTGTTTGGTCTGTCTCTGTTTTGGTTTTCACTACTGGCGTGGATGCTTTCGACTAAGGCTCTACAGAAGAAACTTAGCGAAGCAACGGTATACATCGATGGCTTATGTGGCGTGGTATTCAGCCTGATTGGCGCGAGTATTCTTTGGCAGTCGCTGTCCGGTTTAATCGCTTAAATTCGAATCAAGATTACAATTCGTTAACAACGCACTGGCTATCTAATCTTTCCGCTGCCAATCTAGCTCTGCATATTAAAAGGAGAAGATCATGCAGTGGAAAACAAAACTAACAACCCTCGCCACTTCTACCCTACTTTTTGCCTCTCACGTCAGTTGGGCAAATCAAGCTGCCGATTCCGTCGCACCCGAACAAAGTAGTGGTTTAGAAACCAAACAACTCGTTAAAGCCAACGATTGGATGGTCACCGCAGCCAACCCTCTTGCAACACAAGCCGGTGCTGATGTACTTGCCCGTGGTGGTAACGCAATTGACGCCATGGTTGCCGTGCAGCTTATGCTTGGCTTAGTGGAACCTCAGTCATCAGGTATTGGTGGCGGCGCGTTCCTTGTCTATTTTGATGGCAAAGACAAACAGCTCAAGACCTACGATGGCCGTGAAACTGCGCCACTTGATGCCACCCCACGTCTATTCCAAGACGAAAACGGACAACCGCTTAAATTCTATGATGCCGTGGTTGGCGGTCGTTCTGTTGCCACGCCGGGCACGGTGCAATTGCTGTGGGACACTCACCAGAAATACGGCAAGCTCGAATGGGCATCACTGATTAAACCTATCGCTCAGTTAGCTGAAGAAGGTTTTACTATCAGCCCACGTTTAGCCACCTTGATCGAAAACGACCAAGAACGTCTGAGCCGCTTTGCGACAACTAAAGCCTACTTCTTCAATGCCGATGGCAGCCCGAAAGCCGCTGGCACGCAACTTAAGAACCCTGAATACGCGGCAACGTTACACGCTATCTCCAAGGATGGTGCTAAAGCTTTCTACCAAGGGGAGATTTCTGCCGACATCATTAACACAGTACAAACAGCGAAAGGTAACCCGGGCGTATTGGCACAGAAAGATTTCGACGCCTATTCGATCAAGCAGCGCGAACCGGTTTGTTCTGCTTATGAAAGCTACGATATTTGCGGAATGGGGCCACCAAGCTCTGGTGCGTTAACGGTTGGACAAATCCTTGCAATGACTGAGCAGTTTGACCTCAAATCATGGGGGCCAAACGACGCAAAATCTTGGCAAGTGTTAGCAGACGCTTCTCGCTTAGCCTTTGCAGACCGTGGTATGTACATGGCAGACCAAGATTATGTGCCTATGCCAACCCAAGGGTTAGTGAATACTGACTATTTGCAAGAGCGTGCTCAGTTAATTACCGCAGGTAAGGCATTAGACAGCGCACCTTCAGGCACCCCACCGTGGGATCATGCGATGCAGAGAAGCCAAGATGTTTCTATTGAGTTGCCGTCCACCAGCCACTTCAACATTGTCGATAGTGATGGCAATGTCGTATCGATGACTACCACTATTGAGAATGCCTTTGGCTCACGTTTGATGGTTAGAGGTTTCCTACTCAATAACGAACTAACCGACTTCTCATTCAAGACTCATAACGATGGCAAACCTATCGCGAACCGACTTGAACCGGGTAAGCGCCCACGTTCTTCAATGGCACCGACCATCATCATGCAAGACGATAAACCTTATATGGCGATCGGTTCTCCGGGTGGTAGCCGCATCATAGGTTATGTGGCACAAGCGATCATTGCTCACACCCAATGGGACATGGATATCCAACAAGCGATCAACCAACCACACTTCCTAAATCGCTTCGGTACCTTAGATTTGGAAAAAGGAACATCTGCGGAAAACTTCAAACCTGAGCTAGAAAAGATGGGATTTGAGGTCAACATTCGCGATCTTAACTCGGGTTTACACGCTATTCGCATCACAAAAGATGGTCTAGAAGGTGCTGCAGACCCTCGCCGTGAAGGTGCAGCTATTGGCCAATAGGGAATAATCCTCCCTTTTTACTCGCAGCCTTGTGCGAGATCTCTCACAAGGCAGTGAGTAAATATCGATATTTGATGACGAAATTAGTCACCCACAAACCGTAACCGATTGAAATTAAACAATACGTACATTTATCATTCAAATAATTATATAGAAATTCGCTTATGCACCATTGCTGATAAATAAGGAATCGGTAATATGAATGGTGTCGGAAGGATGCTGACACGGAACAGGAAACGCCAAGGACTTGGTTATCTTCAGGATGAAGATTCGATTACTCAGGATGAATAATCGGCATGGATAGCGAAATGGACATTGAATGGACGCAATAGTAACTAGGATGGTTGCTACTAAGGAAAGACAATGGACACCTCTGGACGAGGAAAGGACTGAACATCAGGATGATGTCAAGGACACCGCTCAAGGAACAAGTGACGCGCGCTAACGAGGATTGTTGGCAGATCAGGATAAGATCAAGGACACCGCTAGGAAGGCGACGAAAGGAATACGCTGAAGGATAACAGCACACTATCATGGATTTGATGCATGGAGCACACTTAGTAGCCGGATTGCTGCGAGTAAGACTATAGACCCCGATGAGCGCAAGCTCTCGGGGTTTTTCTTTATCTGTCGTCCCGCTTTTTCTTCCCCTAAAGCAAATAAATCAAAGACCTTTGATTACAATTCTGACATTTAAATAATTCACTTCTTAACCACTTCCGAGTAACGTAAGTCTTACTAGGCTCAACTAGTTTCATAACCATAAGTAAACTAAGGACAAATTCATGTCACACGTTACCTTCAAAGGCGCTGCTGTACCGCTAACTGGCACATTCCCACAAACTGGCGAACAAGCACCAAGCTTTGCACTAACTGCAGGCGATCTTTCTGAACTGACTCTTGCTTCTCTTGCAGGCAAGAAAGTGGTTCTAAACATCTTCCCAAGCATCGACACAGCAACTTGTGCAACGAGCGTACGTACGTTCAACGCAAAAGCGGCAGAGCTTGAGAACACGGTGGTTGTTTGTATTTCTGCTGACCTACCATTTGCTGCAGGTCGCTTCTGCGAACTAGAAGGCATTGAAGGCGTTCAACACGCTTCGACTTTCCGTTCTCCTACATTCGCATCAGACTACGGCGTAGCGATTGCTGAAGGTCCGCTATCAGGCCTAACTACACGTGCAGTTGTGGTTGTTGATGAAAAAGGTGTGGTAACACACAGCGAGTTGGTTGCAGAGATCACTGAAGAACCAAACTACGAAGCGGCACTTGCAGCACTGTAAGTCTCCTTTCTAGGCAGGAATGCCTTAAGCTCGGAACCTGCCTATTTAGACTGGTTTCGAGCAATAAAAAAGAGCAGCCATTGGCTGCTCTTTCTGTTTTTAATGCGGATTACTTTTGAATGCTGAACGGTTTTTAAAGACCAAACTGCTTTTTAGATATTAAAGTAGCAGATTAAAGCTGTTCTAAACGCGCGTAAGCCGTCACTAACCACTTGATGCCTTCACCGTTAAACGCGACTTGAACTCGGCTTTGCGGGCCACTTCCTTCAAAGTTGATGATAGTACCTTCACCAAACTTAGGGTGCTTAACGCGCGAGCCCAAGCTAAAGCCAGTTTCATTGAAGTTCTCTTTCACAGCGGTTTGGCTAAAGCGGCCGCTGCTTGCAGGGCGGCTCACTTGCGCTTTCATACGTACTTCATCCAGACAGGTCTCTGGTAGCTCACGAATAAAGCGTGACGGTTTGTGGTACTTGTCTTGCCCGTACAATCGACGCATCTCTGCGTAAGTGATATAAAGCTTCTCCATCGCACGAGTCATGCCTACGTAACACAGACGACGTTCTTCTTCCAAGCGCCCAGCTTCTTCTGCTGACATCTGGCTTGGGAACATGCCTTCTTCAACGCCAACCATGAATACCATTGGGAACTCTAGGCCTTTGGCACTGTGCAGAGTCATGAGCTGAACCGCGTCATCAAACTCATCAGCCTGACCTTCACCCGCCTCTAACGCTGCATGAGTCAAGAAAGCAGTAAGCATGCTCATCTCATCCGCTTCTTCTGGTTTTTCAAACTGACGCGTTGCCGTTACCAATTCTTCCAAGTTCTCAATACGAGCCTTCGACTTCTCACCCTTCTCTTGCTCGTACATCGCAAACAGACCCGACGATTTAATCACGTGGTCGGTTTGTTCATGCAGGCTAAGTTCTAGCGTGTCATCTTCAAGCGCATTAATCAGCTCGATAAAGCGACTCAATGCACCCGCAGCACGACCGGGTAGCACTTGCTCTTCTATCAAAGCAACACTTGCTTCCCACATGGTTGCACCACGATCACGAGCGGCAAGACGAATCGTTTCTAACGTTTTATCGCCCAAGCCACGCGTTGGCGTATTAACCACACGTTCAAACGCCGCATCATTACTGCGGTTGCTCATTAAGCGCATGTAGCTCAAGGCGTCTCTGATTTCCTGACGCTCGAAGAATCGCATGCCGCCGTAGATTCGGTAAGGGAGACCACCTTGGATCAAAGCTTCTTCAAGAACACGCGATTGAGCGTTATTACGATATAGCATTGCGGTATCTTCTAACGCACCGCCTTTCTCTTGCCACTCTTTGATTTTGCTAACTGTGAAACGCGCTTCATCTAGCTCGTTATAAGCCGAGTACACAGAGATTGGCTCGCCATCGTTGCCATCAGTCCACAGCTCTTTACCCATACGTTCGGTGTTGTTCGAGATAAGCTCGTTCGACGCCTGCAGAATGGTTTTAGTTGAACGGTAGTTTTGTTCAAGTCGAACCGTCGAAGCTCCTGGGAATTCATCCAAGAACTTCTGAATATTTTCGATCTTCGCACCACGCCAACCATAGATAGATTGGTCATCATCACCTACGATCATCACGCGACAATCTGGGCCAGCCATCATCCGAAGCCAAGCGTATTGAATGTTGTTGGTATCTTGGAATTCGTCGACAAGGATATGCTTAAAGCGTGCTTGGTAGTGCTCTCGGATGTGTTTCTTATCGCGTAATAGCTCATGCGATCTCAGCAAGATTTCCGCAAAGTCGACCAAGCCAGCACGGTCACATGCTTCTTGGTAAGCAGAATAGATCTTTAACCACGTTTGAGTTATTGGATCATGGTAGGCGTCAATGTGACTTGGGCGTAATCCCTCGTCTTTCTTACCATTGATCCACCAAGAAGCTTGCTTGGCAGGCCACTGCTTTTCATCAAGGTTTTGCGCCTTGATTAAGCGGCGTAGCAAACGAATCTGATCATCAGAATCAATGATCTGGAAATCTTCTGGCAGTTTTGCATCTAGGTAGTGAGCACGAAGGATGCGGTGACAAATACCGTGGAAGGTGCCGTTCCACATGCCTGACGAACTACCCATCATCAACTCTTCAATACGACCACGCATCTCTGCTGCCGCTTTGTTGGTGAAGGTAACCGACATAATAGAGAACGGCGATGCTTGCTCTACGCTTTGCAGCCAAGCAATACGATGCACCAACACTCGCGTTTTACCACTGCCTGCACCTGCCAGAATAAGTAGGTTTTCTAAAGGTGCCGCGACCGCCTCACGTTGTTTATCGTTTAGGCCATCGAGTAAAAGCGAAGGATCTATCATTGGATATGCTCACTACTGGGTATTTATACATAAAAGTTGATTATAACCTAAACACTAGGCTGCGTTTAGGATAATAAGAAGAAAAAACAATCAAAAATTAACATCATTAATTCAATAACTTAAGAGGTGAAACATCATTAATGTTGATATTTTTTATAATGCCGTGAAATTATTTCCCGGTTGTTCCAATCCTTTTTAGTAAGCAAGTTAACAATCCATTAACCTGCGATATGAAAATACTATTAAGTCCTAGAGGGAATGACTATGAAAAATTCTAATCTTGCTGTTACAGCTGCAATCACAAGTGTACTAGCGTTCGGCGGTGCAGTTCTTACATCAGCACCTGCGGAAGCAGCAGCAAAAGAAAAATGCTACGGCGTGGCAAAAGCTGGCCAAAATGATTGTGCAACCAAAACAAGCTCATGTGCGGGTACAGCAAAAGAAGACAACCAATCCGATGCGTTCGTAGTCGTACCTAAAGGGCTATGTGGCAAATTATCAGGTGGTAACACTCAATCATCATAATTGAGCTGCTTAGTATGGTGAGCTGACATTCAGCTCACCTCCACTTCTTGTTAGGAGAATCGTTGTGACTCAAACTCTTCACCCCTACGCAGGGGTTGGCCTTAGAACACCGCACTTGGACTTCTTTAGCCAAAATCCAGCCTTAGTAAGTTGGTTAGAAGTTCACAGCGAGAACTACTTCTTAGCTCAATCACCGCAACGACAACAACTCAGAGAAATTCGTCACGCACACAACATCAGTTGTCACGGTGTTGGGTTGTCGCTAGGTTCTGTTGAGCGCATCAATCAACATCATCTTGTGCAATTAAAAGAGCTCATTGATGATATCGAACCCTTCTTGGTTTCTGATCATCTCAGTTGGAGTCAGACAGGTGGTCATTACTTCAATGACTTGCTACCGCTGCCTTACACAGAAGAAGCATTGGAAGTCTTCTGTCGTAATGTCATCGAGGTTCAAGACAGCTTGCAACGCCCGATGTTGATTGAGAACCCATCGAGCTACCTATCCTTCAAGCATTCTACTATTCCTGAGTGGGAGTTTTTGGCTGAGGTACAAAAGCGTACTGAGTGTCGCCTACTGCTCGATTTCAATAATATTTTCGTCTCATCTTTTAATCATGGCTTTAGTTGTGAAGAGTACTTAAACGGAATACCAGCAGACAAAGTTGAAGAGATTCACTTGGCAGGTTTTACCAAAAAGAAGCTTGAACAAGGTGAGATCTGGATAGACACACACAGTAAACCTGTCTGTGACGAAGTGTGGAAACTCTACACTGACTGGGTTGCACAACATGGTTTGCGCCATACCTTGATTGAGTGGGATCTCGATATCCCAGAGCCACAAGTTTTATTGGCTGAAGCAACCAAAGCCAGTGATATCTTGTATCAACACGACAAGTTCAACCAAAGGAGTCGCGCCTCATGAGCCACTCCCTAGCAGAGGTTCAATTGGAGTTTGCTAACGCCCTACGCTATCAAAACAATGGTGAGTACTGCGACATAGTGAGCGACCATTTTACCGATGAACAACGCATCCAGATTTACCGTAATAACTTTGTGATCAGCTTGAGCGAAGTTCTGGCAGCAACCTACCCACTCACTGAAATGTTGGTTGGTGAAGAGTGCTTCCAACAGATGGCTCGTCAACATGTCTTACATTATCCATCGACCTCTGGTGATGTCAGTGGTTACGGTGAACACTTTGAACAGACTATCCAAGCCTTTCCTGCCGTTATTGAGGCTGCACCTTATCTCGGTGAAGTGGCTTTGTATGAATGGCAGAAAGATAGCTTGGTAAGGTTTTCGTCACAAGCACATGTCGACCAGAGACCTCTTTCTTGCCTTGCAGATGTACCACAAGAGCAACAAGGCGCTTTAGTCTTTCATCTCAAAGATTCAATAACACTGATTCATTCTAGTTACACGATTATCGCGCTTGAACACGCCATCTATCAGCAGCAACTTGATGGGCTAGACATCAACCAAGCTGAATTTGGGGTGTTAATCCGAGCTGAGAATTCACAGGTTGAGAGCCATAGTTTGAGTGAAGAGAGCCACCAACTCCTCACTGAATTGCAATCAGGTCGAACACTCTCAGCAATCGATCCTTTATTACTACAACATCTGAATACTGTTATGGCGCTAAACGTCATCTCAGGTTTTTCAATCAATGCCGAATTGGAGGCATAACATGGATAACAACACAGTCACGAACATGATGGCTCAATACGACAGTTTGATTGAGAAATCACAGGCATTTTTTGTTCCAGTGCTTCTACTATTTTGTCGCCTTTGGGTGGCGTGGGTATTCTTTAATTCTGGACTCACCAAGATAGCTACTTGGGATAGCACGCTTTACTTGTTTGAATTGGAATACCAAGTGCCACTGCTACCTTGGGAATTGGCTGCTTACATGGGCACTGCCGCTGAGTTAATTCTACCGATGTTTTTAGCGCTCGGTTTATTAACACGACCTATGGCTGCGGTGTTGTTCGTTTTCAATATCATTGCTGTCGTGTCTTACCCTGTATTGTGGGATCAAGGCTTCTACGATCATCAGCTTTGGGGGTTAATGATTCTTATCGTTGTCGTGTGGGGCGCAGGACCATTCTCACTTGATAGAGTTTTGAAAGCGCAGTTCAGGAATTAAAATAAGTTTTCACCTCTTTTGAACTGCTAAAGCTAAATGCTACAGCCCAAACGCAAGAAACCACTCAATTGAGTGGTTTTTTTTAACTGGGATAAGCTTACTTATTTAGAAAAGCTTGTAGCTCTTCAGCAGAGATGCCTTGCTCTGCAAGTTCTTTTGCCAATAGCTGAACCTGCTCACCCTTACGAGACTCTACCACACGCTGAAATTGGTAAATGATATCTCGCAAAGTATCGATTGGAACTTGTTTTGCCGCACTGCGAATACGCTCTTCACTTTGGTTGCCTAGCTCTTTAAGCAGTTTACCAAACATGACCTTTTCAGGTGCATCTTCCATTTGTTCTAAGACGCGCGCCATTTCGTAGGTTGTTAATGACATTACAGTATTTTCCGTTGGGGACTAACGTTTCAATGAGTGACAAATATACCATGTTTTAACGTTTCGAAAACCGCCATTTGTATATTTTGTCACCCTTGTAACTTATGCCTTAGCAAACGTCGTGTGCCAAGACTTACCCGCTTTGCTCGCAAGCACTAATAACGCAGGAACAATCAGGAACATTTGCAGAGCAATCATCACTTGCGACGTTAAATCAAGACGTTGCATGGTACCCACAAGAAGCCCTGAACCGCTCATTTGGAACAAGCCAAGCAGCGCAGCAGCTGTACCCGCACGGTCACCGAAAGGTTCTAGAGCTTTACCTGCCGCAGCACCAAGAATCCAAGCAAAGCCAACTGACGATAAGAAGATCGGTAGCATGAACGCGATTGGAGTAGCGTGCTCAGCAAGCACCAACATAATCACACCCGCTAAGCCCAGCGTCGAGATACCAACCACCAGTGCTTTATAGGTACCAAAACGGTCCATAAATTTAGGTGCAGTAAACGCAGCTGCAATGTTGATGGCCGCATTAACACCAAACCAGAAAGTAAACTCTTTCATGGTCAGGCCTAGGTTTTCCATCAACACAACTGGTGCAGAGGTTACATAAGCGAGGATAACCGCCATCGCCATCAGACACAAGGTTGCGTGGAAAAGGAATGATGGTGTTTTCAATACTGACCAGTATCGCTCAAGCTTGAATACCGCAACCTTTTCTGTCGCAGGGTTAGACTCTTTCATTTGGAAGAATAAGATAGTGCCAACAACGACAGCAAAGCCTGCCATAAAGCTAAAGTTCGAGCGCCAACCAAATTGATGTGTTAACCAAGCGCCAAGAATGGGTGCCAAAGCAGGAATAAAACAGATTGCACCATTAAGGTAGCTGATCATACGGCCACTCTTCTCTGGGCCAAATAGATCGCGAACCGTTGCAAAGGCTGCTACAGAAGTCGCACAAGCTCCTAAGCCTTGTAGCAGCCGAGCCATTAGCATCATATCAATCGATTGAGCTGCCCACGCCAAGCAAGCACTCAATGCATAGATACTAACACCTCCCAATGCAACGGTTCGACGTCCTAGCTTATCAGCCAAAGGGCCAGCAAATAATTGCCCGACACCCATGGCGAATAAAAACCAGGTAATCGTATCTTGTGCTAGTGCATGTTCCACGTGAAACGCTGTCGAAATTTGTGGCAGAGCTGGTAGGTAGATATCAATAGCCAGAGGGCTAAATAAAACCAACATTGCCAATAAAGCAACCTGCAGTTTACTAGGGGTTGGAAGCGCGTTAGAAGGCACAAGATTCTCCGAATGAGTTAATTTAGGTGCATAATAACCAACTAAAGATATGAACAAAAATGGCATATACTCATTAGCATTATTCCAAATAGGAAACTCATATGAATATTGAGAAACTATCGCGCCTCGACCTCAATCTATTAGTTTGCTTGCAGGTGCTGATGGAAGAGCTAAGTGTGACTCGCACCGCCCACCGATTGTGCCTAAGCCAGTCAGCGGTTAGTAAGTCATTGGCCAAACTTCGTGAGCAATTTAATGATCCCCTTTTCACGCGAAGTGCTCATGGTCTGCGACCAACACCAAAGGCGGTCTTTCTCAAACCTCGATTAGAAACGCTGATCAACCAACTTGATGTGCTCACCCAACCAGAGACCTTCATTCCCAACAACAGTGACCACAGTTTTCACATTGCGGCTGTTGAGAGCGTTTACCCACTTATTCTTCCCCACTTTTTACCAGCGATATTTCGACAAGCCCCTAAGGTGAATATCAACACCCACGCTTGGACGGAGCAAACCTTTAAGAAGCTGCAGCTCGGTGAGCTCGATATCGGACTCACAGGTAAAGACATCGACATCAACGACGCACGTTTAACTATGCTGCCGCCAGATGATATTTGCGAGCAAGAGATCTACCGTGACGCGCAGATGTGTGTGCTAAGACGCAACCACCCCGCTCTGAATGGCAAATGGGATCTGGAAACCTACCTTGCACAGCGTCATGTACAAGTAAGATGTGATGGTAACGATCGTTGGCTGCTCGACTATAAGCTTGCCGACCTTGGTCACCAACGTGATATCGCTATTTCTGTTCCAGACTTCAATAGCGCCGCAAGCCTATGTACCTACACCGACTTTGTGTTTACTGCACCAAGCCACTTTACTTACCTCGTCGCCAAGCAACTCGACTTAGTGGTTGTCCCTTTACCGATGGAATTCCCACCGATGGCATACACTCTGTTTTGGCACCGTGACAGAGAAAATGACCCAGCGTTAACTTGGCTACGAGATATCATCAAAGAAAAAACTCTGCACCTTAGATAAAAATGGCGTACAGCGTTTGCAGCAAACGAACAAAAGCGCTAGCTTATTGACCTAATAAGTCCCCTCGCATGTATATCGACTGTGAGTGTTAACAAGGACCCTAACAATAAGGATAAACACAGATGCACAATATCACTGCTGAACGCGTTGCTGCGGTTCGAGCTTGGCTTGAAACAAACAACCTAGATGCCGTTATCATTCCACATGAAGACGAATATCTAGGTGAATACGTTCCTGCTCATAACGAGCGACTTCACTGGTTAACAGGTTTCACTGGCTCTGCTGGTGCGGCAGTTATCACTCGTGAGAACGCTGCTATTTTTGTTGATGGTCGCTACACGGTTCAGGTTCGTAAGCAGGTACCAGCAGAGTTATTTGAGTATCGCCACCTTATTGAAGAGCCGGCTTTAGATTGGATCACCAGTTCTCTAGCACAAGGCAGCAAGGTTGCATTCGACCCACGCATGCACACTGCTGCTTGGTTGAAAGGCGCTCAAGCTAAACTGGCAGAGAAAGTTGAACTAACAACACTATCTTCGAATCCAATTGATGAGCTTTGGTCTGATCGTCCTGAGCCGGTGGTATCTGATGTTCGCTTAATGGCAACAGACGCAGTAGGCCAATCAAGTGAAAGCAAACGTGCGGAGATTGCTGGCTTACTAAAAGCCAAAGGTGCTGATGCCGCTATCCTTACGGAACTCGATTCGATCTGTTGGTTGCTTAACATTCGCGGCTTGGACGTATCTCGCCTACCTGTTGTGTTATCCAATGCGATCATCCACGCCGATGAAAGCGTCGACTTCTTCCTAGACCCAGCTCGTATTCCTACGGGCTTTGAAGCACACGTTGGCAATGGTATTCGCGTATCTCACCCATCAGAGCTTGAAGCACGCCTTCAATCTTTGGAAGGCAAAAATGTATCTGTCGATTCAGGTACCAGTAACGCTTGGTACACGCTGGTTCTACAAAACTCTGGTGCTCATATCATTGAAGCAGCAGACCCATGCCTAATGCCAAAAGCAGCAAAGAATGAAACTGAAATTGCCGGCATGAAAGCGTGTCACATTCGTGATGGTGTTGCGATGGCGAAGTTCCTATCTTGGATTGATTCAGAAGTCACGCAAGGTAATCTGCACAATGAAGCTGTGCTAGCAGACAAAGTTCAATCATTCCGCGAACAAGACCCAACGCTGATGGACCTAAGTTTTGACACGATTTCAGCAGCAGGCGGCAACGCAGCAATGTGTCACTACAACCACGAGAACCAACCTGAACCAGGTCAGTTAGAGATGAATACTCTTTACCTAGTCGATTCAGGCGGTCAGTACCTAGATGGTACAACCGACATCACTCGAACTATCGCGATTGGCCAGCCAAGCGACGAAATGATCCAGCAGTTCACGTTAGCGCTTAAAGGTCACATCGGTATCGCGCGTGCACGTTTCCCACAGGGTACTCGTGGTTTCCAACTTGATATTCTAGCTCGCCAACACTTATGGGCAGAAGGCTTCGACTACGACCACGGTACTGGTCACGGTGTTGGTCATTTCCTAAGTGTTCATGAAGGTCCGCAAAGCATCTCTAAGAAGCTAATCGATGTACCTCTTGTTGAAGGCATGGTGTTATCAAACGAGCCGGGTTACTACCGTGCAGATGAATTTGGTATCCGTATCGAAAACCTAGAACTGGTGGTTGAGCTGCCAACTCAAGGTGACTTCTCAGTACTAACGTTTGAGTCGCTAACACGTTGCCCTATCGATAAGCGCAACATCAACGTCGATTTACTGACACGACCTGAACTTGCATGGCTTAATGATTACCACCAGAAAGTATGGAACGATGTTAGCCCATTAGTTGAAGGTGATACATTGGAATGGTTACGCCAATCAACCACTCCACTTGCTCATGCTTAATGCTTAGCTAATTCAAACTTAATGAAATGAAAAACGGCCACCTTAGGGTAGCCGTTTTTATTTGTCGATTTAACTTCGTCGATGTTTCACGTGGAACATAAATCTGCGTGTTCGCTAACCAGAGTAAGCACTGTGCCAGTCTCTCCACACAGGATCAAAACCACGTTGACGAATCATTGACTCAACATCGGCAGCACTTCGCTCATCACTTATTTCAAATTGCTCGAGTTCTTCTTCATCAGAAGCATAACCACCTGGCTGGGTTTTAGACGCAGCCGACATACTGGTGATTCCCAATGGCAACACATTGTCACGGAAAGCTGCAGACTCACGAGTCGAGAGAGACAATTCAACCTCAGGGTTTAATAAACGATACGCACAGATAAGTTGAACCAACTGTTTATCACTCATAATCGATTTAGGCTGCAAACCACCCTCACACGGACGAAGACGTGGGAATGAAATCGAGTAACGTGTTTGCCAATAAGTACGCTCAAGATAGTCTAAGTGAGCGGCCACGAAGAAACAGTCGGTACGCCAATCTTCCAAGCCAATCAAAGCGCCAATACCTATCTTATCAATACCCGCTTTTGCCAAACGATCGGGCGTTTCGAGCCGGTATTCAAAATCCATTTTATTGCCACGCAAGTGGTGTTCCGCGTAGGTACTTGGGCTATACGTTTCTTGGTAAACCATCACCGCATCTAAGCCGAGAGTTTTAAGCTCTGCGTAGTCATCTTGATCAAGCGGCTGCACTTCCATCGCAAGATAGTTAAATTGTGCCTTAATATTCGGTAGCACTTCACGGAAGTACTTCATCCCGACCTTGGTTTCATGTTCACCAGTCACCAACAATACACTATCAAACTTCATCTTTTTGATAGCGGCACTTTCAGCATCGATTTCATCTAAAGTAAGTGTGCGACGCTTAATGCGGTTCTCCATTGAGAAACCACAATACGTGCACGCATTCGCACATAAGTTTGAGAGGTACAATGGAATATACAACGACATTGTATTGCCGAATCGCTTGCGTGTGAGTGCCAACGATTGTTGCGCCATCTGCTCTAAGTAAGGTTCTGCTGCCGGAGAGATAAGAGCCTTAAAGTCTTCCAAGTCGCGTTTAGGTTTACTCAGAGCGCGCTCAACATCCGCTGCCGTTTTACTGAAGATGGACATACCAATGTCATCCCAGTTGAGCTGTTTAAATCGATCAACAAACGTCATAAGGACACTACTCGTCTAGGAATGAAGTTAGCGGACTAGAAGCAACCGCATGAGACACCTGTCCAGCAAGACCAGAAAGGTAAGCCATACGGCCAGCTTCAACTGCCAGTTTAAAAGCAATCGCCATATCAACGGGTTGTTGAGAAGCCGCAATTGCAGTATTAACTAACACGGCATCCGCGCCCATTTCCATTGCACGAGTAGCATGAGATGGCGCACCAATACCAGCGTCAACAATCACAGGGACGTTCGCTTGGTCGATAATGATCTCTAAGAAGTCTGCCGAAGCGATACCTTTGTTCGACCCAATCGGCGCACCTAGCGGCATAACCGCAGCACAACCCACCTCTTCCAATCGTTTACACAACACTGGGTCAGCATGACAGTAAGGCAACACAACAAAGCCATCTTTAACCAGTTGCTCAGCCGCTTTTAATGTCTCAATTGGGTCTGGCATCAAGTACTTTGGATCAGGGTGAATTTCCAGTTTGAGCCAGTTTGTGCCTAGCGCTTCGCGAGCCAAATGCGCAGCAAAGATGGCATCCTTCGCGTTCTTCGCCCCGGAGGTATTTGGTAACAAGTTCACGCCAGCATCAATGATGGGCTGTAAAATATCATCTTGCTCAGAGCGAATATCAACTCTCTTCAACGCCATGGTTGCCAGTTGAGAACCGGAAGCTTCGATAGCACTCGCCATTAAATGTTTATTCGCGAACTTGCCCGTTCCAGTAAAGAGTCGTGATTGAAATGTTTTATCTGCGATAGTTAACATAGTTAGCCTCCTGCAATAGCTTGGAAAAGAGAAATAGCATCGCCTTCATTGACGACCCTTTGTTGCCACTGACTACGCGGGACAACCGCATTATTGATAGCAAAGACACAACCCAGATCGGGTAGTGAAAGCGCTTGGATGATATCCGCTAGAGACGACGATTGTGCAACCTGTTCTGGTTGCTCATTGATAGAGATCGTTATGTTGCTCATTGGGTTTCTTCTTCTAAATAGTTAACTGTAGATGTGCAGCAAACGGGGCATTCACTATCTTGAGTGACACTTAAGTTTTGCCAGTTCATCGTCTGACCATCAAACAGTTTGAGCTGATGTGTTGCAACCTGGAACTCGCCAGTGCTAATACGTTGAATCACTGCCAGTGCTTGGAGGTTGCCTATGGTGCCAACAACTGGGCCGATGATGCCGCTATCGCTACAACGTGTCGTTTGTGGATGATGACTGAACGGGAACAAACAGTGATAGCACCCTTTCTGCATCTGATAATCAAAGACAATAAACTGACCTTTCCATCCGATCGCAGAACCAGAAACCAAAGGTGTCTTGCTACCAAAACATGCTTGGTTAACCTGCTGACGTGACTCAAAGTTGTCAGTACAATCCAACACCAAATCAGCGAGCATCACCTCAAGCTCAAGCTGGCTCTGAGTCATTCGCCTATTGATGGTTCTCACTTGGCTTCGACCATTAAGCTCAGTCAGTTTTTGCTTCAGAGCTTCGACCTTAGGCGAACCTAACTGGCTTTCCTTGAACGCAACTTGTCGTTGAAGGTTAGACGAATCCACACAATCATCATCAACTAATACGATTTTCCCGATACCGGAAGCCGCAAGATAGAGAGCCGCAGCATTGCCTAAGCCACCACAACCGATGACCAATACATGGCTATCTAATAGATTGCGTTGCCCTTGCTCACCCACTTCAGGAAGTGCGAGTTGTCGTTGATAACGAATGAATTCGAAATCATTCAGCATGACTTAGCTCCTGAGTTACCTCTTTAGCAGCACCTGAAGAACGGTCAGCCATTAATGCTTCGAAGAACTCAATCACTTGTTTTGGGTCTTCGGCTAACGTAATCGCACGTACAACAGCAAGGCTCGATACCCCACAACTCCACACCTGTGCGGCCGTCGACTGGTCAATTCCACCAATCGCAACTGTCGGATAACCGGTGAGTTCTTCTGTGTATGGGATAGTATCAATCAGCTGCTGATAGAGAGATAAACGCACAAGTCCTTGAGGCTTCGATGGCATCTGCTTAGTGGTGGTTGGGAATATATGCCCCAGCGCAATATAGCTTGGGTTGATTTGCACAATGCGTAGCAACTCGTAATAACCATGAGTCGATAGACCGATCTTAATACCAGCTTGGCTCAGTTGAGATAGGTTGGATTCTTCGATGTCCTCTTGCCCCAAATGAACACCAAAAGCATCATGCTTAAGTGCCAATTGCCAATAGTCATTGATAAAAACCTGAGCGTTGTGCTCTCTACCGAGTTCGATAGATCGCGCGATTTGTTGTTCTAAATCTGCTTGCTGTGGGTTCTTAATACGCAGTTGAACTGTGTTAATTCCAAGCTTGAGCAGCCTTTCGATCCACTCAACATCATCAACCACTGGGTATAGTCCTAGGCTACTCTTACTCAATTCCGGGAACGACAGTGATGTTCCTTGGTGCGCCCAACCAACACTAATATCCAGTCGCTCATCTTCGAGAACGGGAATAGGAAAGTTTTGATAGTTTGCTGGCCATGTTCCACGTGAAACACTAGATGCTGCGCGAGCTAAAACCAGTGCATCTTCTAATGGGAATTCCAACGCCAACAAAGTAAGTAACCAAGCAAAGTGGCCACGACTATCTAACTCCTGATGAGCTGGAGTTTCACTCTTGATAGCACGATTAGAATCTAGCTGTGACCAGATATCCAATGCAGCTGAGTCATCTAAGACACCGATATAGATGGTATTCGGAGTTTGTGCCAAGGCATCGCGGACACCAGCTAGCGCCACTGAATGACTGTAATAAACGATATGATCAAGCTCACTTGAGCGACACTCCGCCAATGAATCAACATCATGAGCAAAACCAATAGATAACGCTTGCTGAGCATCAACGATAGAGAAGCATTGAGTTGGGCTTACACCCAACTCAACTGCATCGGTTGCCAAGCCTTGTCGCTTAGCAACCAATAGACAGCTTTGCACCTCTCCCGTTAGCTCAATATTTTGAGATGGGATAAGAATCTTCACTGTCATTATTCCTCTAATTGAGCTTCTTTTGCGCCTACTGCTGGGTGATAAAGTTCAGAGCCAGTATCACGGAACTCTTGTGATTTCTGACGCATCCCTTCCAACGGATTATCAAGCATCTTAATCTCGATAGCCTGATCAGCAGCCACTTGTTCAGTGTCTTTCGCGTACTCTCGAACTTCTTGAGAGATCTTCATTGAACAGAATTTAGGTCCACACATAGAGCAGAAGTGAGCAACCTTGCCCGATTCTTGTGGCAGGGTTTCATCGTGGAAAGAACGGGCTGTTTCTGGATCTAAAGCTAGATTAAATTGGTCTTCCCAACGGAATTCAAAACGAGCTTTAGATAATGCATTATCTCGGATTTGTGCGCCCGGATGCCCTTTTGCCAAGTCTGCTGCATGTGCTGCCAGCTTGTAAGTAATCAAGCCAGTCTTCACATCTTCTTTATTTGGTAAGCCCAAATGCTCTTTAGGTGTTACATAACAAAGCATCGCACAGCCGTACCAACCAATCATCGCCGCGCCAATACCAGAGGTAATGTGGTCATAACCCGGTGCAATATCAGTGGTCAGCGGGCCTAACGTATAGAAAGGCGCTTCATGGCAGTGCTCTAACTGCTCATCCATGTTCTCTTTAATAAGATGCATAGGTACATGTCCAGGACCTTCAATGATCACCTGAACATCGTATTCCCAAGCCACTTTAGTTAACTCACCTAGAGTACGTAACTCCGAGAACTGAGCCTCATCATTGGCATCTGCAATAGAGCCAGGACGTAGGCCGTCACCTAGTGACAAAGCCACATCGTACTTCGCACAGATCTCACAGATCTCGCGGAAGTGTGTGTATAGGAAGCTTTCTTGGTGATGTGCAAGACACCATTTCGCGATAATAGAGCCACCACGAGAAACAATACCTGTCACACGCTTAGCCGTCATAGGAACATAACGAAGAAGCAAACCAGCATGGATAGTGAAGTAATCAACGCCCTGCTCCGCTTGTTCAATCAAAGTATCGCGCATCACTTCCCAGTTAAGGTCTTCGGCTACGCCATTCACTTTCTCAAGCGCCTGATACATAGGAACCGTACCAATCGGCACTGGGCTATTACGTAGGATCCATTCACGAGTCTCGTGGATATTACGGCCAGTAGAAAGGTCCATCACGGTATCTCCACCCCAACGAGTTGACCATACTAGCTTCTCAACTTCTTCTTCAATCGAAGAACTTACTGAAGAGTTACCGATATTGGCGTTCACTTTCACTAAGAAGTTTCGTCCAATAATCATCGGCTCGGATTCAGGATGGTTAATGTTCGACGGAATGATAGCTCGGCCTTCAGCGACTTCTTTACGCACGAACTCAGGGGTGATTTCTTTCGGCAGGTTTGCGCCAAAATTATGGCCAGGGTGTTGGTGGTTTAGCTGCTCATCAGCAAATTTCTGACGTCCCATGTTCTCACGTATCGCAATGTACTCCATCTCAGGAGTGATAATTCCCTGACGAGCATAGTGCAACTGAGTAACACATTGATCGCCAGTCGCGCGACGAATTCTAGGCAGATTACCGTAACGAAGGTCGTCTAGAGTTTCATCTTCTAAACGCTCTTTGGTATAAACAGAACTTACATCGTCTAATAGTTCTGTATCACCACGCTCTTCAATCCATTGCTCTCGTAACTTAGGAAGGCCACTGTAAAGGTCAATTTCGTGCGTAGGGTCAGTATAAACACCAGAAGTGTCGTATACATGAATTGGTGCATTAGGTTCGAATACAGGCTCTTTTTTGGTACCACCAACAAGGCTATCTGCTAGTGATAGTTCTCGTACAGGGACTTGAATGTCCTCGCGAGATCCTTGGATATAAGCTTTTTTTGAATTTGGATAAGGTTGTACGGATAAAGAATCAATGAAATTCTTCGCTTCCAGTCTTGCTTGTTTACGACTCGACATAGCATTTTTCCTTGGCTTTTAGCCATTATTTATAGGGATAAAAATGCTTGACGGATAAGATGCTACAAGAGGGATCACAGCAAGAAAATGCAGTTGTGATCTGGAGATAGATCTCTAGAAGGATTCTAGTTAGATATCTACTCTTGTTCCCTTCGCAGGTATTAGCCTGATCAGGTTCAACGGATCCCGAGTTAACGGTCTCAGCCATATGGCACTCCGACAAGTACGATCGAGTATATAAAAACGGCTTGGATAAACCAAGCCGAGTTGTTAACAAATCGTAAGAAAGTTTTATGACTTTATCAAAAGTTGGAAGCCGATCCATGCGGCTGAAATACTAAGAACCACATTGAGCAGTACATTGAGTCCCATCTTGAAGAACGCGCCCTGCTGCATAAGAAGCACGTTATCCATCGAAAACGTAGAAAATGTCGTCAGGGCTCCAAGGAAACCAAGACCGATAATTTGTCTCCACGGCTCCGTCGCAACCATCTCATTTTCAAACGCGGCGATGAGCAACCCCATAATCAAAGAGCCAATCACGTTAACAGTCAGCGTACCGTAAGGAAAACCACGCCCTAACATCACAACGCATAACTCTGAAATCAAGTAACGTGAACAAGCACCAAACGCGCCACCGATGGCGATAAAACCTAAAATAGATAACTGACCCATGAATCCTCCCAAACAATAATCCCTATATTCTAGCTTTAACGCCGATAAAAGCGAGGGTAGAAACTAAGAATGCACGCTCAAATATTAAACGTTACAGGTGTCACTTAACTTCAATATATCCCATCAAACCCGTTTTCATGTGTTCGATAACATGACAGTGGTACATCCAGCGCCCAGGGTTGTCGGCAACAAATGCGGCTTTCGCTCGACCATTCTTTCCAAGTAACACAGTATCGGTATGGAAAGGTTCTGCAACTTTCTTCCCATCAAGTTCGAGTACTGTAAAGGTATGTCCGTGAATATGGATCGGATGATGATATTGAGTGACGTTCTTAAGATCGAATATATAGGTTTTACCCAATTCTAAAGTCGCCAACGGTTCAGGGATATTATCTTTGCTCATCCCCTCCCATGCTCGTTTATTAGTTAGCCAAAACTTAGGTATAGATTTTCCATCTTTGGATACTGGAGAAACCGCCCCTTCCCATTCAAATAAAAAGTCGATTTCTTCTGCATTAGCCAAATCTAAGTTGGGCACAGGATTGAGAGGTAAAGAAGGTAGAGAGCGATTCTCAACAAGGATTGAATTTACAACCTCGAACTCACACAAAGAGAAAGGAAAGCGTCCTTTCATTTGAAGGACGCTCACTCGCCCACCTGCTTTGGGTGCTACCAATCCAATATCCACTCGCATCCCTGGGCCAATTTTATGTTGAGTCAGTTTATAAGGCGTTTTTACAGGGTTACCATCAATGGCAATCACCCATGCCTCAGCCCCTTCGACAGCAATAGGATAAGTGATCGTATTATCGACATTAGCGATACGTAGCCTAGTCGTTGCATGTTGTTTTAACTGATAGACAGGCTCATGTATTCCATTAACGCTACTCCACTCTCCTGGCGTACCCATACGAGCACTGAGTCGTGGGATCATTAGATCTTTCCATTGGCCTTTCTTATCTATATGCCAATGTTTAAGCATCAGTGCGTGCTCTTCATCAAACTGCACTGGAATGCTCTCGTCTACGATAATTAGACCAACCAAGCCCATACCAAGCTGCTTAACGCTGTTCATATGTGGGTGATACCAAAACGTGCCAGCATCTGGTGGCGTAAATTCATAAATGAATGTTTCACCTGGCATGATCAGTGGTTGGCTCAAGAAGGGAACCCCATCCATTTCGATAGGAATCCTTAAACCATGCCAATGAATAGTTGTCGGTTCTGATAGCTTGTTGGTAAAACGGATCGTTACCTTTTCACCTTGTCGACATCGAATCGTTGGTGCTGGAATCTGACCATTAAAGCCTAGAATATCAGTCTCAAACCCCGTCACGAGTTCAGCGGTTGAAGGCTCTGCCGTTAAGTCATAAACATACTTTCCTTGTTCATCAACCGACCGTTTCATTGAGCAAGCGGGCAGTACAGTGAGTGCAGATATAGCGAGAGATGATTGAATAAACTTACGACGGGAGATATCCATATTTGTTGCCTTTTAGTAATAACGACTAAAATTTAACAAAATATTGAGAACAGTTCTCATAAAGAAGCGTAGTTTGTGCTGTTGGTTGTTTATAAAAGAGACTGGGATAAGTAAGCACTTACACTTTTAAGGCCAGGTTTTATTAAAAGCAGGAATTACCGACTAATACCAATTAAAGTAA
>NZ_JBFRKI010000054.1:0-14600 GCF_041469245.1 Vibrio sp. 10N.286.51.B11
GAAACGAGAGCGTGCTACGCTGCTATTAAGATTAAGCGAGTGACTTCACTTGTTCCTCCAAGATAAAGGGTAGCGTTCAGGAACTCGACCATTCTCGAAATCGCTCAGTGGGTTGCTAGAAATTATACGGCTCAAATACGTATTGAGAAGAGCGGTATGGTTACCACAAACGCACACAGTCAGGGGGAAACTCGCGCTACGCTCTAAGCATTGAATTTGCTTACTAAGCCAAATATGCCTGAAAAATATCGAGTTGATTGAAAAAGACGAAAAACAGATCTATTCGATTTCCAAATTAAATTAGCAACACATATGGACGCACCTCTGGCTGCAGTGACTAATTGAAGGGTACGGCGGCTAATATATATCCGACGCATTTCTAGGTCTACTTACGACCAGCTCAATGAGTATTTCTCTCCTTCCTATCTATCCTAACGTGCTTTTAAATCAACTTGTTGCGTAATCAGACTATAGTAACGATGGCTCTCCGTTTTCATCGGATTGAAAGCTCGGTTAAAATCATACTCACAATCAACGGCTAGAACACATCAGACCACACGCCCAAGCTTATTTGCCAAAGCTATAATCGCTCTAGCCTTGCCACATCGTTCAATCAGTCCCGTTAACCAAACTCACAACGGTGTAAACCGCGAATAAGTTACTCGTCTGCAGTAGTTTCACTAAACTCAGAACCGTACAAGTGGTGATAAGCTGGGAACTTAGCCACTTTCATTTGATAAACGATACTGCGTATCTCTCTATCTGATACTTCCGCTTTAAGCAGTGTTTCCAGTCTCGGTTAAGCCTATTGATAAGTTGGCCAGTTTTGGGAAGCAAGTTCGGTAATCGTGCTCGCTATGCCTTACAGTTTGAGAGATTTTAAGGTGCTCAAGAGTACTTATTTCTTTATCTCTGCCGTTTCTTTGCAACAAGATAGACTGTAAGTATTTAAAACTGTATGGCAGTAGATGGACGATACGAAATTTCGTAATGAACCGGGTTCACGCTGAACTACTAATAAGTAATATCCCCAATCGTAGATGATATGGGTTGTCTCATGTTTTGACTTGAACACGCGTTGCTGCTCAGCCACGAACTGCCACTCCGCAATGATGAATATTTTATCGGGATTGGCGTGCAGACTGACTCTGTGGTTAGCGTAACTCGTTGGTACTGAATATTATTTATATCGAAGTGTACCAAACATGTCGAGGACACTCGCTTGCTTTACTCGATAAAGCCATAGAATGGCGCCGTTACTTTCATTAAGTGAGAGCGCTCGTTGAACCAGACTTATTCAATGGCTTGGTTACTATATTGAGGGGCTGGCGCGATTGCCATTCCTGAACCCAATGCGCTTCAAGCCAAGTAGTTATTCAAGCATTGTTACTCTCGGGATGCGTTGGCCAATGATTGACCTCGCATGACGAACGTTCTTTTCTACTTGCCCTTTTCCCCCACCCTACAGTAGGACTACAAAAGTCAGCTTCGAAAAGGTAATGGTTGACCATTAAAAAGCGTCGATTGACTAACGCTTATTACCTTTCTTCATTGTATCTACTGCGGTTTTCATGTTGTCATAAATACCGCACTCAGGCACGTCTTGGAACACCCAAAAGGCTTGATTTTGGGCATAGAACAACATTTCATAACTCGGCGAATAATAGGCTCTCAGGAGAAACGCGCAACTATTACTGAGTTTAAAATGTGACGCTGGCATCAGCCGATACCTTAAAACCAAGCCCTAACAAGACTTGCTAAACATTACTCCATAGCTCATCAGCCATTACCTGGAAGTAGGTAACTTGTGTGGAGCAACTTGTCTCGATGAGCCTTCCGGTTTGACGAGACAGTTCCATCAATATTCAAAATGCAAACTTGGAAGAAATTATTATCGACAACTTGAATAAACATGGTTGTTACTCCTACTCTTAATGGCTATACCTTTAGTTGGCGCAGCTATGTTAAAAGAGAGATGTGTACATTACATCAAAGCAAATTAGAAGCATCCATGATAATCGAGTGCAGAACATAAATTAGTCTTGGCATTCACAAAGGCATGTTGAGCGTCAACTTGAGCCAATTTGGAATTTAATAGCTCAACTTCTGAAAGAAGATATTCGTACTTTGATGTAAACCCATAATCATATTCACTCAAACTATAATAGTTAGTCAATTCAGTAGCAGACAAATCAACTTGGCTAAATTCATAATCTCTTTGTGCTGAATATAGATTAATTAAAGCGTTGTTCATATTATCTACAACGGAACCAACCTTATATTCATAATCTAAGTGTGATATCGATAAATCAACATTAAGCAAATCGACATTAACAGCACGTTTATGCCACTCAATAAAAGGTAGAATAATTGTAGAAGACAAAGCACCAGCTGGATTCTCAAAAAGCTTAAGCAACTTATCCCCCTGAGTACCGATTGTTCCCGATATGGAAATTTGCGGGTACCATTCCAACTCCTCACGCTCCAATTTTAATGAACTAGATTTGATTTTAAGCATCGAACTTAACACATTGTAATGTGTGCCAGCAATTTCTGGCAAATCAGAAATTTTAAATTCAGGCAAATTTATAATGTCAAGTTCGCTAATTTCATTTGGATCAACAACTTCAGACCTTCCGATTAAATTCTCTATTTTGTTAACTGAATCAAAAATTTCTTCGTTAATTTTTTTTATTTCTTTCAATTCATAATCTAATTTTCTTTGAGAAAATATAACTTCAGAGTTAACAGAAACGCCAGATTCAAATCGTTCCTTTTCGATTCTCAGCGCATCGATACGAATAGCTTTAATTCGTCTATGCAAGTTAAGTCGTAACTTATTAGCTGATATTGATACGTATTCATTGATAAGTGACGTAACAACATCATTTCTAAGACCCAAAAAATCTAAGAATAACAACTCTTGTTCTATTAAGTTCAACTTATCTTCGACGCTTTTCTTACCAAAGAAATCAAAATCATAAAATACCCCAACAGAAGTAGTGTAACTATTATTAGAATTCCCACCATGCTCTAGTGATTTTGAATGAGAGGTTCCGATATTGGCATTCATTTGAACATTTTTATCATAGTCGTTAATACGTTTGTTAATTTTTCCTTTTTTTATATCTAATAAAGAAGTTTGTAACTGAAAATTATTGTTAACGGCACTAATAAATAATTCGGAAAGATAAGGTGCCATTAATAATTTAGAATCTTCTATCTCATAGAACCAATTATCCAAATCTAGTTCCTCTCTAATACTTTCATTTCCGTAGCTAGAATTATTACTACAACCAGAAATGATGCACGATATAAGCAAATACAAATTTTTCTTAAAAATCATCTCGAAAGCGCTTCAATTGGATTTAAATTAGAAGCTTTAGTTGCAGGTAATAAACCGAATAACAACCCTGTAAAAAAAGAAAAAGCAACACCAATAAAAATGGAAGAAATAGATAATATAACGTCAAACTCAGTCAATATGTTTTTTATAATTAATAATGTAACTACCGAAAGCAAAACCCCTAAAAATCCACCTAATAGGGTTATAAAAAGAGACTCAACTAAAAACTGTTCTAGTATATCTTTTTTTGAGGCACCAATTGCACGGCGTAATCCTATTTCAGAATACCGCTCGTTAACGGAAGCTAACATTATATTCATAATCCCTGAACCTCCAACAAACAAAGAGATAGAAGCAATTGACAAAATAAAAACTGAGAATGAATTTTTAACTCGATAAAGAGTATCTATATATTCCTGATCTGACCAAAATGTATAACTATCATTTGTAAGCTTAGATAAATAATCAATAACAAGTTTCTCAGATTCAGGTTTAACTACAGTAAAATGGAAACTATCAATGAAATCTTGATCACTAATTCGATTGATAAAGGTAGAATATGGGATCCATGCAATAGATTGTGGACTACGTAAATCAGTTTGTTTCACGACGCCTATAACATAAAAAACAACATTATCTATAACTACTTTTTTTCCAATCGCTCCTTCAGAATCAAAAAATTGTGTATTTAATACATCATTAATCACAATAACTGATTCCGAAAACTCTACGTCTCTTGGACTAATAAGTCGCCCAGATAACACTTGCAAATTAATTAGACTTTCGAATTCACTTGAGACACCAAATATTGTACTACTATTGCTAAAGTTATTCTTTTTAGGGTTTTTGAAATATTGATTTAATTCTTTGTGTTCACGTAAATATGGCGATATGTGTTCGATATCTTTTAAATTAACCAACTTACCAAATGAGCTTTCGTTTAATAATCCATTTTTCACTTCGTAAGATTCAGCCTGAACAGTATTGTTTCCCATTTGTGCCAACTCTGATATTATTTGCTTTTCGAAACTTTCGGATATTGATAAAATAAATACTACAGTTGCAATACCGACAATGACTCCTATAAGGCTCAAAAATAACTTTGTCTTATTCTTCATATATAAGAATAATGAATTCCTTAGCACGCATTTGACTCGATATAAAAAATTCTTGTTACAAATATTATCTTCCTTAGAACTATGGAACTTTCCAAGAAGATTAGTGTTCTCATTTACGTCATCAATCACCTTACCATCAGAAATTTCAATTTTTCTGTCACACAACTCAGCAATATTAATATCATGGGTAACAATTACAACAGTCGTTCCTTCATTATTAATTTCTTTTAGAATTTTAATTACTTCGTTGCTATTTTGTACGTCTAATGCACCAGTTGGTTCGTCAGCTAAAAGAATCCTAGGCTTGTTAGCTAAAGCTCGTGCTATAGATACGCGTTGTTGCTGCCCGCCAGATAGTTCACTAGGCTTATTAAAACTGACTTCTTCAATATTCAAGCGTCTCATGGTTTCTACGATACTATTTGAATAATGGGAATTTTTTGAATTAAAATAAGATAAAGGTAATTTTATATTTTCTAAGCAACTAAGATACGGTATTAGGTTATATAATTGGAAGATAAAACCAAAATAACGGTTCCTAATTTTCGCCCATTCTTCATTCCCGCAATCTCCCATATCATTTCCATCGAAATAATAATCACCAGTCCAATTAGTGTCTAGACCTGCAATAATATTGATTAATGTTGACTTTCCAGAGCCTGAACTACCAACTATGGCAACTAACTCGCCTTCATTAATTTCCAAATCAATATTATTTAGCACAACAGTGCTACTGTCAGCCTTATGGTATGTTTTATTTAATCCTTTAATTTTAATCAAAGACATCAATTTACACCTTCTAAAATTAAAACATCACCGACCTCAACTCCAGATATTATTTCCGATTTCAAAAAATCGTGTAAACCTAGCTCAACGGTTTTGGCAATAACATGACCATCAACTAATACATTGACATTAGCTACACCATTAGCGCCATATTGGATGTATTGATTAGGAATAGTAACAACATCAATAGCTTCCGCGGTTTTTATTCTTGCACCTATTGACATACCAATACGAGCACTTTCAGACAACTCTCTAGGTACGTTAAAAGAAACATTATAGTTAACACCCTTTGAACTATTATCTAATGGCGTCAACTCAATAGAAGATATTTTTGATGTGTAATTATCTTTTGAAACTCCCAAAATATTAAATTCAACAATAGACCCAATAGATATATTTGAAATATCATACTCAGATATAGGAAGCTCAATACGATATACATCCGTACTTGCCACTTTAATCAAGTTACTTACTTGTTGGGTTGACACCAAAGTTTGACCTTTATCAACGTGTATTGAAACCACTGTCCCTTCTATCGGAGAACGTATCATTGTATAAGTTAATTGCGCTTTTTTTGAATCTACTTCCAACACCGCTGTCTCTTTAGAAAGTTTACTGCTCTGGAAAGATGCTACACTCTCCAAATATGCAAGTTTTTGTTCTTTCAATTCTTGTGATGTTTTACTTCCGACCTTTACTAAGTGCGTGACGAGCTCTAATTGCTCTTTCTCATATAAAAGTCGTTCTTGGCTTACGTTAAAATTTGCAACGGCCATCTTAAGCTCGTTCTGTGCTGTTTTAAGCTCGTTTGAACTTACAGTAGGGTCAATTTCGATTAATAATTGATCTTTAAAAACCTTGTCACCTATGCCAACCATTAATTCGGTAATCTCTCCAGAAACACTTGCACCGACATCAATCATTCTAACTGCTTCTATCGTTCCGATAGACTCCACATAGCGAGTGATGCTGTCAATTGATACAACATGCGTACCTTTCCCTCCTAATTTATTGGAATCAACAATCGCGTTTACATAGATAAAACTTAAACATAAAACAATGGATGACACGGCAAAAACAACTAATTTTAGCGTTATAACCTTACGTAAACTCACCTTCATATCCTTAACTATATGGTGTTAAGATCAATAACTTGATCCGCATTTTTAATTGACCTAGGATTATGACTAGTGAAAACAATAGTTTTCCCTGTTCCTTTTAAAGTATCCACAATCGAATCACAACTCAGTGCATCCAAATTACTCGTAGGTTCATCTAACAATAAAGTATCCTTATCTGAGAGTAATGCCCTACACAACAAAATGCGCTGCTTTTCTCCGGAAGAAAATGGATTGGTATAATTACTGATGTTCGTATGGATACCTTGAGGTAGTGACGCTACAACTTGTGTTAAACTAAGTTTATCTATCAATATAAAAATATCATCATCACTTACATTTTCATCGAACATAGCGATATTTTCACGTACGCTACCACTAATAAAATCTTGGTTAGTAGCTTGATAATAATTTGACGCAATTAATATATTATTATCCATTTCACCACCTTCATCATTTTTCAATATAGCATCGCTGTATAACCCAGATAATACTTTTAGTAATGTCGTCTTACCCGAACCAGATCTACCAGTCACAGCTACTAATTGCCCTTTGGTTATTTTTAATTCTGGAAAACTAATTGAGTTATTTACGCATATCTTTTCGACGAAGTTACGACGGTGGAGACCTCCGACCTTATCCCTATGGAGATTATGAATACTATTATCTTTTTCAAATTCAATAACATCTCTTCCTCTTTCTTCTGCTGCATCAAAAGAACCAAATGAATCATTTATATCAATCAAACGACTAAATGAAGCAGAAAAAATTTGTTTTGTATAAAAAAACAGAAATACCGAAGATAAAGGTGTATTGTTGTATTGAACTAACCAAAAACACAGGCATAACGTCAACATTATATCAACGATACCAATGATTTCTTGCGTGATTGGAAACTTTAGGTGTTTTAAACTAGACTCTATCTTAAATTCTACGAGTTGATTCACTTTAGAATCATTAACGCCACAGAGGTCTTCACTTGCTTTTCTTGATTTGATGTCTGAAATTGAATTGAAAGATTCTACAAAATGCTTAAATATGTTTTCTTGATAAGACTCTTCTATTACGTTAATTTGAGTTAGATGCTTCCTTGACATCCAGGCTAAGAACGATGATATAGAAGATATTACTAACAAAAAAGCAGCTAAATATGGCGAAATGTAAGCAGCAATAAAAAATGCAACTACAAGTTGAATAACACAAACAACCAAACTATTATAAATTGTTGACTTCGCAACTTTTGCTCCTACGTACTTAAGCGATCTATTTGTCACATCTGTCGATGTCCTGCGTTCGAAAAACGACATCTTATTGCTCAAGAACAAAGAATAGATTCTATTACTTTCTCTAGCCATTGTGGCTCCCTCTATCATTAGAGTTCGCTTTGAGCTTTGCCACATTATAACTAAAGAAACTATCTGTCCTAATACCAAATAGAACAACATATTAAAATCTAAGCTTTCGAAATCCTTAAAACCGTTATTAATATTCAAAATTATTGCGGGTAACACTAATGACAATAATGTAGTACATACCCCATAAAACAAAAGTAAAGCATCAAGTTTTATACTCTGGCTTTTAAATCTCGGAAGACCAAAAAATGACGGCTTAGCATTAATTTCACTATTTTCTTCCAAAACAATAGCATAGCCGGACAAACTCAGTTTCAACATACCAAGCTTTAATACTTGCCTACCTAAAGCGGGATTCATAACAACGGCACAATAACTATTGATCCGCTCTAGCACGACATAGTGGCTATCATTAAGATGTATAATACACGGAGTAGGTAACTCTTGGATTAACTGGGGGGTAAATGAAACTGCACGAGCATTAATATCTAACTTTCCAAAGAGACCAATTAAATCATGAAGACTAGTCCCCAATTCAGATGGTCGACATAACGTTCTTAAGTAACTTAGAGGCGCATTTTTATCATAGTGAGCACTGATACTACTTACACAAGCAAGACCACATTCGGCCACTTCACCTTGTAAACAAACTGTATCCATAATTTAACCTTGTCGATAGAAAAATGAAGGGAAATGCCAAAGTAACCATTGTGTATAGTGTGGACCTCCGATCACATACTCAATTATTAATGGCAGTTCACATTTTACGTCAAATCTACTTATAACAGGTAATACCTCAACCTTTAAGCGACCATTTTTAATGTATATATAATATGGCAACACATCTTTTAACATTAATTTAGGGAAATTAAACGGTCCAGCATGTAAATTTGACTCTTTACCAAATAAAAGTGACTTTTGATAAGAATGTTTTTGTCCACTACGTACTGTATATTCTGGTAAAGCATCAGGAAAAACTGCGAAATCAGCACTACTATTCCTCACTTTTTTCACTATTGCTCTTATACCTCTTGATGCGTCAGTCTTTGACTTAATAAAAGGATTAAACAATTCTAAATCTTGGTTACTCCACTTCCATTCCTCTGCTTTACTCCCCCATTTTGATTTCCAGTCAGATTCAGTAACATCACTAATAACATATAATTTATTATCTGAAGCTCCTTGACCAACAATTATTGCCAATTCGTCAGAAAAAACATGTAATGGATATAAAATAACCTCATTGCCAGTTTCTTTTTTATGGTTTTCTTTAATTTTTCTCAGTTGCTTAGAGCAAGAGTGAATTTCATCACAAACAACTTTATTTTTATAGCACAACATTTTTATGTACAACTTACAGTACATATCATAAAATCTTTTCTTAGGGAAATAGCTGAATTTTCTTATTACTTTATTGGTATTGCCTCGAACAGTAAATTCATTAATACTTAAGCAATGGAAAAACGAATACAACACACTAAAAAAAAGACAAAAATACAAAAATAAACTTGGAATAAAATCATTAAATATTTTTAAAACAGTCCTAAATAAGAATAATATTAAAGATTTTATTTTTCCAAGAATTGCTACAAACCATTCCAAAAACGAATATATATAAAACAAAACTTCACTTCCACAAATAATAGCGCCTAAAGATTAGACGCTATTAATATTAATTATTACTAGACTTTTTTAAAGCTTGTAGAGAAATTATACGATCCACAAACATCGTCAGCCTTTTTGCTAGTCATTCTTTTATCATTGGAATATCTTGTAAAATGGTAGCCGCGAACTATGATTTGACCACCGCTAGGGTAACTAGGGGCATAACATTCCACTTGCCATTTGCCACCCACTATATTACGAGCTTCATTGCTATTGAGAGTTTTCATAAATTTCCTCATTTTGTATGTTTAATTAAATTTCTCGTCAAATTGAACTCGACCAGAAAATTATAAAGAAATGTCCGCCTAACTTACATAATACAAATCCCTAACGATTGTAGTAAAATTCCCATTCAAGGGGTTCAATGTGTTTACACGTCTTCAATAATCAACTTCATCTGTAGAAATTTGGCTAGGAACTTCTTCCAAGCATGAATATTGACGTAACTACCTCGTCAAGCGGCTCAAACGGCTTTGTTGCGAAATTAAATTTAGAGATAGAGCCACCCCATTTCATTTGTTTCTTAGTCAACACGACAAATTTCATGCATACCTAACCCAGTAAGCTTGTTCAACGCTTTAATCATCGCGTAAGTTTCACCCACCTTCGCATTGTAATTTCTTAATCTCAATCGTCCTCCTAGCAACTGTTCAACTCGATACATCGCTGTTTCTGAGAGTGAACGTCTGCGGCATCCATACCACTCTTTCCAATACTTATACGAGCCGTCTAATTTCTGACTACCCACTGAGCGATTTCGAGCGTAGCCGAGTTCCCAAAACGCTGCCCCTTCTCTTGGGGAGCAACTGCCCCTTCTCTTGGCGAGCAAGCGCAACTGCTCGCTTAATCTTAAACGCTCTCGTTTCGTCAGCGCTATCACCAGACACCTCAAGAATACTTCGATGTGTTTGCTTCGGTAAGTTCGGGAGTACTTCTCCACCTGTAACCCTCGGCTGCAATAATTTCTTTAGTGCTTGTATCGACGGCAATATGCAGCTTCCGCCGGACTCTACGCTTGCCATCAGTCCCGCGCTTTTTCTGTTTGCTTTGTGCCCACCCGCTTACCGCCTCTTCATCTATCCAAAAGGTCAGAGAACCACGGTTATATGAGTAATTGTTTATATTGCTTCCAGTTGTTTATTTTGTACGAGGTTTATGCATAGGGCTACGAGAGGTAGTGGACGTAACTGGTCAGGGCGTAGGTTCTTGATTTAGTTCCACGGAATTACACAACAAAGTCGTTTATAGTTCACGTTAATCCGCAATGAAACGTTTTTACTAGCACTAAATAAAGAAAATACCTAACCACTTTGGGATTTAACTTACATCCAAGCCCTGTATTTATTGTTAAAACATGATTAAAAGTTTTATTAGGATTTAAAATGAAAATAATATTATTTAAAACGGCCTTGTTGAGTATATCTTTTAATGCAGTATCTTCACCTTATTTCGGATTAGAATATGGTTTAGGTTCAACAAACCATCACGTAAAAAACAATTTCATTTCATCACCCAAAACGAGCCTTAACGCAAGGAACGAAGATGGCACGTTGAATTTTTTTGTCGGTTATTCATTAGATTCGCAATGGGCAATCGAATTTGGTTACAACCAATTTAATTTGGAAGATGACCATTCCGAATTTGTCAGGTCAGACATTGTATCCGTTACCAAAGAAAAATGGGATACAACTGTAAAAGCCAAGCAACTCATTCTAACACCTATATATTCACACCATCTCAACGAAATATGGTTAACTAAGTTTAAATTAGGCTTAACCTATACTCAATACAATTTAAGAGGTGCACATTATTTTGAAGAAGAATTTCCTTCGTCAAAATATGAAATAATCACACCTATAAGCCAATACTCCAAAAACTCAAATGAAATAGGAGGTTTAATTTCTGCAGGAACAGAATATGAGGTGTACCCACAGTTAAAAGTAGGCATCAATGTTAAACATCAATTTGATCGCTTTGCTAATACGACATCATTCAGCTTTAGTTCTACTTACTACTACTAATAAACTCCCGATTTCAGATAATAAGTGCGACATTCATGGGAAGGTGTAAAAGAAGAAGCCAACGGCTGAAAGTGGTACGCTCTTCAAGTCAAAGAAACAAGCAGAGTACCACCATGAATTATCAACACTTGCATGCCACCGCTTTACTGTATATTGGGAGCTTAAACGCGACCGCAAGGAAGGTCATTATTGCTCAAATTAAGTTCAGGTGTTATCAACAAACGAACATCAGCGCGTAAATACAGAATACCTCAAGAGAGTGTTAATTTTGTCTGCCTGCTTTTAGAAACGGATTGGAATCCAGATCAAATTTCCAGTGCATTAAATAAGGTCGGTGCCGCTGTCAGCAATTAGTTGAACTACCGATTTGTTGCACAGAATAAACAGTTGGGTGGCACGTTATATCGCCACTCGAGGCAAGCTCGCAAGCGGTATCGTCAAGGTAATACAGAGAAAAGCGACAGCGCTGTTTCTATCGATGATAAGCCAAGTATCATTGACAGTAAGAGGCGATTTGATAATTGAAAAATCGACACCGTATTAGGCAAACACAGCACTGGGACTATGGTGACTATGGTGACTATGGTGACTATGGTGACTATGGTGACTATCTTGGAGCGTAAACACGACTTTACGTCGTAAAGAAAGTGCCATCCAAACCAGCGGATGACGTGAGCAGAGCAACCGTAGAGCTACTCATGCCTTATAAGGAAAATGTCAATACCATCACGGTAGGTAACGAGAGAGAGTTTGCAGGTCATGAAAGCATCGTAAAGTAGCTGGAGAATGAGAATACTAACGAGCTTTTATGCAATATGGGAACCGACTTGACAACGGTAACAGACAGCGATATTGAATTCGCTGTATCACGGACAAATTATCGACCGAAAAGCGTTTAGATTTCAAGCAACCAGCGATTGTCTTTAAAGAAATAACATTGGCTGCTTGATATTGGAGGGTGTCGCACTTCGCAGTTGAGTTTGGGACAAGCTGCGTTATATTTAGTGTTATAAACATTGTAGAACGAGGTGTATCGCCTTCAGAGTCGTTCATCCACAGATAAACCCGTGGTTTTCTATACCTATAGATTGATTATATGGTCTCAATCTATTTAGTAAGTAAATCTACAATGCTATTTACTTCATATTTATCCAGTATTCTTCTTTTATACGTGCTTACTGTTTTGGGGCTTATCGACAGTAATTCAGCGATATTATTATTTGACTTACCTTGAAGCAGGAGGTTATAAACTGCAACCTCCCTATTGGATAGAGCATGGTCAATTGCACCAACCCCTGATTTAAAAATACTATAACCACGATATATACTATCTACCGACTCTTTAATTATACTCAAGTCTTCCGATTTACAAATATACCCATCAGCGTTAAGATTCAACGCTGCATTCATATGTATAGCGCTATCGCTCCCTGAAATAAAAAGCACTTTCCCCTTATAACCATGTGCAATTGCACGCCTCAAAAAATCAAACCCGTCACCGTCTCCAAGATTGATATCTAATATTAAAAAGTTAACATCCCCCCCTTTCAACTTAATCATTGCATCTTTGAGGTTATATGTATAATCGACCTTCCTTATGTAAGGAATTTCTTTGAGTAAATTATGAATAGAAGAGCAAACTAGTGGGTGGTCATCTATTATCAAACAATTAATATAATCCAACATTGAATCTCGCTTCTTTTTGAGCTCAAATCTATCAAAATTCTTTTATATGTCAATCTTTGATCTAGCCAAACCCCCAACAAGAGACCTTTCCTACGCAACCGTAGGAATTATCCCAACCCATCTATTTAGTGAAATTTTTAACTATTATTTTTGCGAGTAACTGTGTTAACGGAGTATCTCGATTGGCTAAGCGATAATTTATTACAATTAAAGGCTGTTCTTCAATATTATAGTTTGGTAAATCCGTAATATTAAACCCTTCAAGAGTATCGTTTAAGCAGTGAAGTATTGTAGCTGATTGACTGTTTGCTAAAATATCAAGCAAACATGATACGGTATCAACTTCACCAACCGTTTTTAAATACACTTCATTTTTATTCAATGCTTTCAAAATAGAGGGTTTCTTATGAGATGCCCCATTTGTTGTAAGCCAGAAAAAAGGTAATTCAGTCAACTGTTTAAAACTATGTCCTTTTAAGCTTAAATTAGTCACGACCTTGGGCAACATCCTTCCAAGCCCTTGTTGATAAATACTTTTTGGTAAATCTGAATTAAAATAGTGTACCCCAATATCAATATCGCCATTAGACATTGCCACATCAGACTTTTCGTCCCAACTAACAAGGATAACTTTAGCTTTAGGGAATGTTTTTATCACATCAAATACTATATTATTTCCTACCCAATATTGCATGATATTAGGCAAGGCAATTACAATATCTTCCTCATAAGATAATGGATCAAAATAATGACATTTGCTTATTGAATCAATCGTTTCAACTCCTAATGAAATAATAGGAAGTATTTTTTTCATATAAAGGCTCGGCTCAAAATCGTTCCCAACCCTGACAAATAGTGGGTCTTTTAATTGCTCCCTCAATTTAGCAAGATGCTTACTGACAGCACTCTCCGTTTTTCCTAAAACCTTAGCTACTGATTTTATTTGACGATGTTTATCCAATAAAATCAATACTATAAGCAAATTTAAATCTAACTTTGACTTCATAATGTTAAGCGAAATTTTTATATGACATCTATATATAGTATAGTCACGCCCCCCATTATTAAAGCAATCTTTCAATATTTTCAATCAAATGAACAATTTGATAGTAGATGCTATTGGCTCTGTTGTGTAATTCAGTTTAGAGACAGAGCCGCCCCATTTCACGTGCTTTTTAGTCAATACAATAAGTTTCAGGCATACCTAACCCAGTAAGCTTATTCAACGTTTTGAGCTTAGCGCGAGTTTCCCCCTGACTGTGTACTGTAATTTCTGAAATCTAATCGTCCTCCTAACAATTGGTTAACTTGTTACATCGCCGTTTCTGAGAGTGAGCGTTTGTGGTAACCATACCGCTCTTTCCAATACTTATTTGAGCCGTATAATTTCTAGCAACCCACTGAGCGATTTCGAGAATGGCCGAGTTCCTGAATGCTACCCTTTATCTTGGAGGAACAAGCGAAGTCACTCGCTTAATCTTAATTACATCGTAGCACGCTCTCGTTTC
>NZ_JBFRKI010000055.1:0-28634 GCF_041469245.1 Vibrio sp. 10N.286.51.B11
AGTTCGGGTTGATCATTCCTGTTGGCCGCTCTTCATTAATGAAACACGTTCCCTTAATGCTTGAAGATGCAGAAAATGAACTGCCACATCTCGCAAGAACGGTGATTGCCGATGCTTATCACCACCTTGGAGAGTTGAATCAACGTATCGCCGATACAGAGCAAGTCTTTGACTCTTTTGCTAAGGTCAGCGCTAATGTTCAACGAGTGATGAAGGTTCGTGGTATTGGACCGCAAACCGCTACTGCGATACTTGCTTCGATAGGCAACGGTTCTCAATTTGATAAAAGCCGTGATTTCTCTGCTTGGCTAGGACTCGTACCAAAACAATATTCGACGGGAGGAAAGCCACGCTTAGGTCGGATAACCAAACACGGCGACAAATACTTACGAACACTATTAGTTCACGGAGCAAGGACCGTGATTGCCAACCTTGGCGACAAGCAAGATAAGTTAAGTCAGTGGTGCAGAGGCGTTCTGGAGCGAAGAGGTATGAACCGAGCGATAGTGGCACTTGCCGCGAAGAACGCACGAATTATATGGTCGCTTTTACACAATCAAACAGAATATGAAAACTATGCTGCTTAAGTAGAAACTTAAGCAGCATAAAGAGTTAAACCCACCGGGTCATTGCAGACGCTAATGATGGAGATAGGTTAAGACCACTTGCGGAGAGCCTGTTAATGCGGCGGACACACTAGATGTCATCTAACGAATAAGGCACCGCAGTCGCGCAAGTCATCAGGGCCACGACGTATGCGAATCGTCGATAAGTAGGCCGAATGTAGAGCGGCAGTCCAAAACCCATCAACATAAGTTTAGCGGATGTTTGACAACCGGGGGAATCCATGTAGCCCTGTTAAGGTGTGAGCAACGCAATACCGAAGCTCCCGCATACCACCTTAAACACTAAACGCAACGCATAGTAAAAATGCCACGCGTTGCGAATCACTCTTAAACAGATTGTTATGTTTTTACAACAACGCGCTAGGATCCACTTGATAACCAGCGGCCTTTAATTCCTTGAGTAACGTAACTTTCCAAGCTCCGGCGGGGTCTAGTTCCGTATAAACAACCCCACTAATGTCGTTAGGTTTTTCAATATCACTTTTAACAAACGCAGATACACGGTTGCGCCCCAAGTGACCTATAAAGTAGCCATGTTCAAAAACGACATTTTGACGCGCTCTAGGAAGTAACTCCATGTCCTGAGAGTTCCTTGCACCTACATCACAAGGCGTATACAGAACAACAGCAAAACCTACGTCGTTGTTTGCTTCAATCTTTTCAATAATTGTATTCCCTGCACTAACCTGCTCATGTAATACAATTGCTTCTAAGCCAGCCTTTTCAATAAATCTTGCCATATCTAGCTTCGCTTCATTGTCATGTCCATGAACAATGAATACTTTGTTACTATCATCTGTATTCGACGAACTGCTAGAAGCTGCTGGTTGAGCAGCAACTAGCGATGACTCTAACTCTTTTTGCTTCGCCTTGACGATAGACTTAGTAACATTCTCTAGATCTCGATCACCACGCACAATGTTCCCTCGGGTAAACACGACAAACACACCAGGAGCGGTGCGTGCGTTAGCTTGACGCACTAAATGATCTATTGGTGAAGAGGACTTCTTAATTGTTAGAGCTTGAATATTGGAGAAGTCTATTTGGCGACCGTCAATATAAAGAGTACTGCGCTTTACATACGGAGTAATAATATCTTCATCCAGTTCTTCTAAATCTTGGCAATCAAACCAAAACACCGAGACAGGACGCTTCTTAGCATCTTTCTCTTTTGTCTCTAGTATTACGTGATAGTAGTCACTCATACAAACACCCTAATATGCAAAAAGGCTACTATAACATAAGCACTTGATATTGAGAGAAACATAACATTTTAATATTGTGCAAGCACGAATCCATCCGCTTAACATATCAAAAAGGTCACTCATAACCAACTGAATGCTTTGCATTTAATATAAAAGTGGGTCTAAACAATAAGTGTGAAAACGTGCAAGCACATATTGCCGACTATGTAACGCTCGGCCTCATTCTTAACCACCCATAAATCTGCAGTATAATCAATAATTTAAAATAAGCCTCTCGTTAAATTCGTGCTCAATCAGAGTTAAAAACCACTCTTTTTTAAGTCATTAATTATTCAACAAGCAATAAACTGTCTGTATGTACAGATTTTGTGAGGGGAATATATGGCGAGTCAATTCATGCAGGCAATTTGCGAACATATGACGATGCGAGGCTATAGTCGCAAGACAATCAAAGCCTACTGTTACTGGATAAAATACTTCATTCATTTTCATAAGCTTAAACACCCTGAACAGATGCATGCCGCTGAAGTTGTCTCCTTTCTTTCTCATTTAGCTAATCAACAAAAAGTAGCCATCAATACTCAAAAGGTAGCTCTCAATGCTCTAGCCTATTTATACAATCAATTTATTAAGCAACCTCTAGGAGACTTAGGGTTTAGCTATGCGACTCGGTCTCGAAAAATTCCTAGCGTACTCAATCATGCGGAAGCTATCTCGGTGATCAATGAAATAGATCCTAAATATCAACTGTTTTTTCGCTTGTTGTATGGTTCAGGTTTGAGAGTATCGGAATGCCTGAGGCTTCGAGTACAAGATATAGATCTAAAACAAGGGTCTCTCACTGTTCACAATGGGAAAGGAAATAAAGACCGAGTGACAATTTTAAGTTTTTCACTCACTGAAGCTATACAAGACAAAATTTCACAAGTTGCAGTTCTGCTCGCTAAAGATAACTTGAATGGGTTTGGGCCATCTTTGCCTCACCGATTAGGTAAAAAATACCCTAGTGCCTATCGACAACTTGCTTGGATGTACCTATTCCCATCAAAATCCGTCACTCAACACTCTGAGTCGGGGATCGTATGCCGACACCACCTACATGATTCGGTACTCCGAAAAACGCTGAAGAAGGCGACTAACTCTAATAAATTGCGCCACAAGCGAATTAGTTGTCATACTTTCAGGCACAGTTTTGCTACGCAACTTCTAAAGTCAGGCTCCGATATCAGAACGGTTCAAGAGCTACTGGGGCACAGTGATGTTAAGACAACTCAGATTTACACTCACGTTATTGGGCAACACTTTAGTGGCACGACTAGCCCGCTAGACGGCTTATAACGAAACTCCCTCATCGATAGTTGAACCTTGGCTTGATGGCTTCTGTCTGACAAGGTTGTCTGATATGGTGACGGCAGAACTTCAGCAACTGTTTTAGATAGTATTAAATATGAAAACACTAACCATACTTGATGGCGGCATGGGCCGAGAACTCAAAGAAATTGGCGCGCCATTTTCTCAACCGCTTTGGAGTGCTCAAGCGCTGATTGAAGCACCCGAATTTGTCAGCCAAGCACATCAAAACTTTGTCGATGCAGGTGCTGAAACCCTAATCACCAATAGCTACGCCTGTGTGCCTTTTCACTTGGGTGAAGAGCTGTTCGAGCAGCGAGGCTTTGAACTAGCCACACTGTCCGGTGAGCTGGCTAAAGCAGTTGCAGACAATGCTACCCACACAGTGAAAGTAGCAGGCGCGATTCCACCGCCATTTGGCAGCTACCGACCAGACTTGTTTAAGGTAGAAGAGGCAGCGCCAATCATTCAAACGCTTTACGATGCCCAGGATCCAAACATCGATCTTTGGATAGCGGAAACCATCTGCAGCCTGCAAGAGTTCGAATCCATTCATGCGGTTCTTAAGCAGTCAGATAAGCCGTGTTACTACGCATTCAGTTTGGAAGATACCAAGGGCGATTCTGCCAATATTCGTTCTGGCGAGAGCGTAACAGACGCCATCAAACTTGCCTGCCAATCAAACGCGACAGGCATTATGTTTAACTGTTCAGTGCCTGAAGTGATGGATCAAGCCATTATCGATGCCAAGAAAGTGATCGATGAGCTAGGCAGTGATTTAGAAGTTGGTGTCTATGCCAACAATTTTGCGCCTATCAGCAACGAACATGAAGCGAATGATATGTTTCAGGAGATGCGTGAGCTGGATGGCCAAGGTTACTTAACTTACGCTAAACGCTGGCATGCACTGGGCGCGAATATTATCGGTGGCTGTTGTGGCATCGGGCCAAAACACATTAAAGCCCTAGCCGATTGGAAACACTCAATACAGAGCTAATCCTGAGCTTCAACTAGAATAAAATAAATAGAGAACAGGTTGAGAAATCTGTTCTCTATTTGTATGTGACGTCTCTGAGTACACTGATACAAAACAACGATTTGGAGTAACTGATGAGCGACACGCAACGCAAAATTAAATGGGGTATCGCAGGGCTAGGCAATATCGCCAATCGATTCGCAACCGCAGTCACAGAGCACTCTCTGCATGGTGAGCTTGATGCGGTTGCCGCCAGAGATCACTCACGCGCAGCCACGTTCGCCAACAAGTTTGCTTGCGACAAGGCTTATGGTTCTTATGAAGAGATGGCGAATGACCCAAGTGTTGAAGCGGTTTACATCGCTACGGTTCACCCATACCACCAACCACTTGCTGAACTGTTTCTGAAGAATAACAAGCACGTATTGGTCGAGAAGCCGGCTTTTACCAACCTTGGTGACTGGCTTGAGATGAAAGCCCTCGCCAAGCAAAATGGCGTGATGCTGTTAGAAGCAATGAAAACCGTGGTGTTTCCCGCATATCGTGAGCTCCAATCATTCTTGGTCGATAACAACATTCAGATAGATTCAATCGAAGCCAGCTTTGGTAACCATCATGACTATGAGCCCGATTTGTTTATCTTCAATCCGGATTTGTCAGGCGGAGCAACACTCGATGTTGGGGTCTATGGGCTTTGGTTCTTTTACGATCTGTGCCGAACGCTGGGTGTAAACCCTTCAAAACCTCAGGTAGAGATGTCGTGTCTTTATGAGGGGGCAAATGTTGATACCGATGCGTGCTTTACATTCTCTGGTGATATAAGCGGTAAGATATCGGCATCAACAGTGCAAAACCTTCCCCGATCAGCACACTTGAGTGGGCCTGATACTAAAATCACCATTCACGAAAAATGGTGGAATCCGGCCTTTATTGAGATTGAACATCAAGGCAAAAAGTCGACCATTAACTACCGAGTGATAGGGAATGGATTCGAGTTTGAAATCGACCATTTTTCAGATTTGGTGCTTCAAGGCAAAACTGAATCGAATATCCTGAGCTCAGAGATTACCTCTCGAGTTCTCGATACGATGGAAAACGCACTGATTGATTCTGGCTATTCACATTTAACTCAACCTCGTCGTTAGGAAAAGCAAATTGGGCAACCTTAAGCGTAAGCTTGAACTGTATGAAAAGATATTTCAGGCTTTTGGGCCTGGAGTATCACACTGTCAGGTCAACCAACTGGCCACACTGCTGCACGTGAGTGAACGTCACGTTCAGACCTTACTCAAAGCGATGACAGCACAAGGCTGGATTGAGTGGCCGCAATGCTAGCGCTGAGTTACAAGCCTTTCTAAGCAATACCAATCCGTCGGCGCAGAATATCGCGTACATCCCGTTTCACCGAGAACTCGAAGCGCTTCACCCTCAACGAGTACTTAGACGCACCGAACGTTTCTTAGTAATGCAAGTTTGCCAACGCCTAACCTCCGTTAAGCACGGCAAGCTCAGCGGCGATCTGGCTTATCATTGGCAGCCTAATCTAGATGCTACACAGTGGCACTTTCAAATTCGTAATGGTGTTCAGTTTCATAACGGAAGAACACTCGAACCTCAAGACATAGCACGCAACCTTAACTCGCTCTGCCAAAGCAAAATATGGTGTCGTTGTTATCAGCATATTGATGAGGTCTCTGTCTCGGCAGGTAATGTGGTTGTCGTGAAACTGAATCAACCTGATTGGCACTTACCACGCCTACTTGCTAGGGCTGAAGCCTCCGTATTCGATCACTCATCACCGACTGATAGGCTGATTGGATCTGGCGCGTTCTCATTAGACATCTTCTCAAGCAAGATGTTGAGATTGAGCCGCAATAGCGCCTATTCACACAGCACGCCGATTCTGAATCGAGTCGAGTTGTGGGTCTATCCTGAATGGGCACAGAGCAAAGCCTGCGCTCAAAATCAGGTGTGCGTGAAACTGCCCGAGAAAACGACCAGCGTGCGTGGCGATGACCATTCTTCCCAACCGGATTTCGGCTCAACCTTCTTTAAGATTCAAAGCCCGATGTTGTCGAAAGCCGTTCGTGAGTTCACCGTTGAAGACACCTCTGAATGCCAAGCCCTTTTCGATCAGTTGTCAGTGTCTGGCGACCACAAAACCAGCGTGGAATATGGGCACGACCTAACTCACTACCTAACTACCAAAGACGTCGCGCTGTGCAGTATTATTGATGAGAACGACACCTTCACTTCGTGGTTAAGCTTTTTCACTCGCTTCCCGTTTGAGGAATTAACTTTACCTTCTGAGATGCTAGAGACAATCGAACAAGGCTTAGCCTCAATAACAAACCAGCCCAACTTTGAGTTAGCAATGAATGCACTGTTGGTGCTTCGGCATTGGTTGCATGAATCTGGAGTTGTGGTTGAGCTCAAGCAAGAGGCGTTCAACTTAGAGGTTTCTGAAAAGATACACGGCGCACAAGTAAATGGTTTCGGTTGGTGCGAACTCGACAAGCTGTGGATTAGCCATTTGTAAGCGTATTTCGTAGCTGAATGTATTTCACAACCTAGCCCAACCAAGCTGCAACCAATCATTATGTTCAGTCACAGCGTAGGTCGAATAGGCTAAGGGTTAGCTCACTAGCGATAATTCAGACTCTTTATAGATACGGTTAGCCACTTTGTATGCAGCCGGAGACATCAGTGTCTCTTTGCATCTGCGCTTAAATTGCTCGACTTCAATCGTTTGTTCTTCCAGTAAATAGCACAGCTCACTCAAGTAGTTAGCTTCAAACACAGCTTGACCAAGTGGCGTGCATTCGTATCGGCTCGACTCTTGGTAGCCAATCGCGGTCAACACTGATTCTGGCAGTTCCCAGAACTTAGCAATGGTGTAAGTCAGGCGAATGGAGTAGCTGTTCATCAGGCGCTTCAATGCTAACGAGTTAGGTGGAACAGAAGGATCAACATGCTTGAAGGCTTCTACCATCATCTGGAAAATGATCATCTTGCCTAAGTTGCGAATTAACCCAACAAAGTATGCCGCTGCTTGATCTTCTTGAGGTGAAGAGTCTTTCATCAACTCCTTAGAAAACGACGCGGTTTGAACACTGTGAATCCAAATTTTCTCACCGAAGTGACGCCAGTAAATATTGTTCCCCGGCGTGAAGTTCTTCATGTAGCTATTCACCACCCCTTCAATTAGCCCTTGTGAACCCATATTGAGGAAAGCAGTTTTTAAGTCAGTAACTTGTTTTTCACTGCGTTTGTAGAAGGCGCTGTTAGCCAGTTTAATCACATCGGCAGCCATACTCGGCTCGCGCTCAATCACTCTTAACAATGCATCGACATCAAACTCGTCGCTCTGTAATTCTGCCATTAACGTGGTTACAGAGGCTGGCATCACTGGCAGTTCATTAAGCAGGGCTTTTGGAGAGCGAATCAAACGTTCGATCTGACAAGCGACAAAATCACTAAATGGGTCTGACTCCGTTCGAAGGCGAGACTCTCCAAACAAATAATCAAGGAACTCACCATCGTGAAGGCTAAGCGTCTTATCGACGATTAATGATGATGGCTGAGTGGACGACGGCGGAACAAAGATTGAAGACTGAACAGAATCAGTAGCAACGATTTGTTGTTGCTCTTGTTGGGCAGGCTCTGCAGAGGGTTTGTTTTTTGAATCAACAAAAGGTGAGAATAGTGCCTGCAATACCCTTTTAAACATCAATACGGCTCCTAGATAAATACAACATAGATAGGGATATATAATGGCGGTAATTATCGCACAGTTAATTCATAAACCACACAGTGACAAATGAATCATTAATTTCTCAGCTGTATAAGATCTGTTACTCAACGGACTGAGAAACTATGCCCGCCAGTATTTGCTAGAAACAAAAAGAGCGAGCACATAACGCTTGCTCGCTCTTCCATAAATCTAAACCGTGAAGCTGACTAAAACTAGCGTTCTGCCACTTCCAACACGATCTTACCAACATGCTTTTTCTTTAAGAACTCATCTTGCGCTTTATGGATATCGGCTAGCGGATAAGACTCTGCAACGATGGCGCCAATCTGCTGTTTCTCGATACGATTAACCAAGTTTTGGAATACTTGCGGTTCTAAAACCGTGCAACCAAAAAAGCTGAGATCTTTGAGATACAAAGTGCGAACATCAAGCTCAACCATAGCGCCACCAATTGCGCCAGATACGGCATAGCGACCATGTGGTTTCAGCACTTCAAGGAATTCCGGCCATTTGTCACCGGCGACTAAGTCGATAACCACATTCACACTGCTTTCGCCTAGCGCTTTAACCAAATCCGCATCACGGGCAATCACTTCATCAGCGCCAAGTTCAAGTAACTGTTGGTTCTTGCTTGGGCTGGTAATCGCAATCACATACGCGCCGCGAGCTTTTGCTAGCTGAATAGCCGCAGAGCCCACACCGCCCGATGCACCTGAGATAAGCACGCGATCAGCTTCAGCCACGTTGGCGCGAGTCAGCATGTTTTCTGCGGTCGAATAAGAGCATGGGAAAGACGCCAGCTCAACATCCGACATTGTGCTGTTCACCGCGTAAGCGTGCTTAGCTGCTACTTTGGTGTATTCAGCAAAACCGCCATCGCACTCAGAGCCGAAATACCATGGCTGTGGTAGATCTCGCCCGTACACTTCGGTTAAACAAGGTTCAATCAGAACACGCTCACCAATACGATCAGCCGAGACTTCGTTACCAACAGCTACAATAAAACCGCACACATCGGCACCTTGGATGCGAGGGAATTTCAACGCTTCACCCGACCAACTGGCATCGTCTGAATCATCACTTTTCGCATACCAACCGATTCGTGTGTTGATGTCGGTGTTGTTCACGCCTGCTGCCATGACTTTGATCAGCACTTCATTAGGCTCAATTTTTGGAACAGCAATGTCTTCACGGTAGCCAAGCATTTCTGCCCCGCCGTGCCCTAGCATCTCTACGCCTTTCATTGTTTTCGGTAGTTCGAATTTCATCGTGTTTCCTCGAGTAATTTTGTCACCATATTCTGCGCCGATGCCACTGCTTCTTCGCCTAATACTGGCCACGCGCTTGATACGCCTTCATGAAGTAAAAACAGTGGTGTCGCGAGATCCTCTCGAAGGCTCTGATTGCCTATAAGCAAACGAACTTGTTCTTTATGCTGTGTAACCGCTTGGCTGATAAGCTCATTATCGGGAAACGCGGCCATCGCATTCATCGACATACACCCGTGCGGCGCATATTCTTCTAACCATTGTTGAAGCTTGTTGAAGATATGAGTAACCGATGCGAGCCCCTTTTCAGGCGACGTTTCCAACAAGAAATCTAGGTAACGTTGATGTCGATACTCCAAGGCACCAACGATCATCGCTTCTTTTGAAGGGAAGTGTTTATACAAGGTTCTTAGGCTTACATCGCACGCCGTTTTCAGCTGTGCAACACTCGGCTCAGCAAAACCTTGCTGGCTGAACGCTACTTCAAGGCTTGCTGCAATCTGTTCTCTCAACATAGTGCTCTCTCAATACCCGACAAAGGGTAGAATGATTGTTCTACTTACAGGGTAGAACGATCACTCTACCCCTGTCAATATCCAAATTTACAAACCAAGAAATGATAAATTCCGCGCCAAACAGGACACGGAATTTATCAATACAGATGAGAGACTTAGCGTTTAAGCTGGAGTCGACTGCGTATCGTCACCAGAACAGATAACGCGCCACAAAGTACCAACACTACACCTAGATCTTGGAGCATTCCCGCTAAAGCGAGCCCTGAGCCGATCAAGGTGTAATACATCAAACCAAACAGTGCGCCTGCACTTCCTGCTTGAGATTGGTAACGTACCAACGCTCGGCTCAATACATTGGGAATCGCAATGCCAAACGCCATAACCACCAACATCATTGGAAGCAAGAACCAGATCGTGTGTTGTGAAAAATACACACCCACCGCACCTAATGTTTGAAGCCCTGCTGCGATACCAATCAGAGACATTGTTGAAGACACTTGTCTCTTCAACAATGTCTTGTTCACCAAGCTTCCCAACAGAGTCCCGAACCCAAGCACAATGCCGCTGTAGCCAAACTGCTCAACGCTAAATCCAAGTTGAATGAAGGCAAATGAACCCAATTGATAATAGGAAAACAGTGCAATATTGAACGACGCGACCAGCAACGCAGACATCCATATATCGCTATCTTTGACCATGTGAATACTGAGTGACTTTAACTGCAATGGCTGCTTAGATTGTTGCGTTTCAGGCAATGACCATAGGCTATGTGCCAACAGCACTAACACCATAATAAACAGGGCAATAAACACATATTGATGCCCGCCCGCTTGGCTTAATTGACCGCCAAGAAGCAGCCCGATGATTGGGCTAATCGACAGCCCCATCCCCATGTAACCAAACACCTTGGCCAGTTCAGCGCCGCTAAAGGCATCTCGCAACATGGTTTGTGTCACAACCGAGCCAACCGCAAGCCCGAAAGCGCCCATGGCTCGGGCTATCATCAACCAAACAAAGCTATTGGTTTGCATAGCAATGAGTGCTGAACAAGCGAATAACCCCATGCCCAATAACATGGTTGGTCGGCGCCCCCACTTGTCAGCTAACACGCCCCATACCACCACACCCACCGCAAATGCAGAGAAGTAAATCGATAGGGTTTGAGCAGCTTGTGTGTAACTGACATCAAAGGATTTCGATATTGAATCCAGAGTCGGGCTATAGATGGTTTCTGCGATTTGAGGGAACATCAGCAATAGCACCATTTGCCATAAAGAAGGTTTTGTTTTCATCATTTTTCCAAGACCAGTGAACTTGACGAGGAGTCTAGGGGAAACTAACCTTGGCTCGTTAACAACATTAAAACCAAAAACAACAAGATTGGGACAAATGGCATTAATCAGCGAAACCATTGAGTTTGATGCAGACAGCTTACCTGCGCCCGTAATAGGGATTGCGGCAGAGCTAGGTCAGCATGACTCAGGAATACATCACCACGTAAAAGGACAGTTGCTGTATGCTCCGCAGGGTTGCATCACCTTGACCTTAGAAAACGCCATTTGCATTTTGCCGCCGACTAAAGCCGTGTGGATCCCGCCTTATACCAAACATCGCGCGCAGATGACCAATGTGGTTGCTTATCGGTCGCTCTATTTTGATAGCAGTATTTACACCTGCCCAGAAGCGATTGAAATTGTGGAAGTGAATGAGCTTTTAAAAGCCCTGATCAATAAGATGGCTTTCTGGGATTGGGACGTTGCCCGCGAGCAAACCACCAATACCGCCAACCTATTCTGGGAAGAGTTTTACAGTGCTAACCAACACTCGTTTATCTTGCCACTACCGACAGATCGCCGTTTTAAAAGCTTTTGCAAACAAGTCCGAACCGCTTCCTTTCTTGCCCCAGCCCTCTCGACATTAGCGAACTCGGTTGGCGCAAGCACCAAAACGATTACTCGATTATTCAAAGCCGAAACAGGCATGACTTACCAAGAGTGGCGACAGCAATGGCGCTTGTTTAAAGCGATTGAACTGCTCTCAGAAAACCGACAAGTCGGTGATGTGGCTCATCTGCTAGAGTTCTCATCCAACAGTGCGTTTATCGCTTTTTTCAAACAGCAAACTGGACAAACCCCGTTGGCCTTTACCAAGTTAGGGGCGTGATTGTTGTTATCCAAACTCTGAAGTTTTACTGAGCTCAGATACAAAAAACCAGAACATGAGTTCTGGTTTTTAAAAGTACTTTAAAGCTAGATGCCGTCGTTACTTGGTATAGAAAGCGCGTTTCAATGCCATCTCTAAACCACGAACTTCAGCTAAGCCTTTCAATCGACCAATCGCCGAATAACCTGGGTTAGTGGTTTTCTTAAGGTCATCCAGCATTTGATGACCGTGATCCGGACGCATTGGAATTAAGCGGTGATCGCCCACTTCTGCACGACGATTTTCTTCATCCAAAATAGCCATCACAACGTTGTACATGTCCACATCACCATCGAGGTGCGCTGCTTCGTGGAATGTCATTGGGTTGCTCTCTTCACGCTTAGTTGAACGCAGGTGCGTAAAGTAAATTCGGTCACCGTGCTTTTTGATCATATTAACCAGGTCATTGTCGCCACGAACACCGTATGAACCCGTACACATCGTCAAGCCATTCATTTTGCTCGGTACATGCTCGGTCAACCAATCAATGTCTTCGATCGTTGAAACGATGCGAGGCAAGCCTAGAATCGGACGCGGTGGATCGTCTGGGTGAACCGCCATCTTCAAGCCATTCGCATCACAGATAGGCATCAGCTCAGCGAGGAAGTAAGACATGTGCTCACGTAGCTTGTCTTTGTCGATTCCCGCATAGCGATCTAGCTGTGCTTGAAACGCTTCTAGTGTGTAACCTTCTTCAGCGCCTGGCAGGCCAGCGATGATGTTATTAGTCAGTTGCTGAATTTGCTCTGGCGTCATGTTGTTGAAGTAATCCAACGCTTGAGCTTGCTCTGATTCTGAATAGTCCGATTCTGCACCTGGACGTTTCAAGATATGCAGCTCAAATGCCGCAAACGCGATTTGGTCAAAACGCAGTGCGCGCGAGCCATCAGGCATTTCAAATTCTAAATCGGTACGCGTCCAGTCCAACACGGGCATGAAGTTATAACAAACCGTATCGATGCCACACTCAGCAAGGTTAGACAGAGTTTGCTTATAGTTATCAATCCACTGCTGGTAGTTGCCAGTTTGAGTTTTGATCTCTTCGTGCACAGGCACGCTTTCTACAACCGACCACGTTAAACCTTTCTCTTCGATAATGGCTTTACGCTTAAGGATTTCTTCTTTTGTCCAAACTTCACCATTTGGAATATGGTGCAGTGCATTCACAATACCAGTTGCGCCCGCTTGACGAATATCGTCTAGCGAAACTTGATCATTAGGGCCGTACCAACGCCACGTTTGTTCCATGAGACTTACCTTTCTTTAAGACGCACTTAGCCGGCTCGAATTAATCAAGCTAAATGCAATAACGACTTCTTAATGGCAGCAATGACAATTACTGCCCGAGATAGCACCGGTCTACGCCGGTCTAAAGACGATTACCTATCTACAACCTAGTGAATGAATCAGCTTTCAAGAGGAGCCTTGTCGCTGAATTCAACATCAGCTTCAGAACTAGCTTTCTGAGCTAAGCAGCACCACTGGGTTGGAGCTAAATAAGTAACCATCAAAGTTTGGGTCATCAATGTCTGACAGCGCTAACAAACGCTGTTTAACATTCTCAAGGTGTTGCCACATTGCGTTCTTAGCAGCGACAGGGTCTTTGCGCTGTAAGGCGGCGAGGATACGAGCGTGATCATCTAACCATTCTTCACGGTAATCTTGACCACTGATGTGAGAGTGGAGTTTATTCCACATTGGACTCTTTTCGCGTCGATCCCAGGATTGTTTCAACATATCTACCAGCACAGAGTTTTGAGTTGCCTCTGCAATACACATGTGAAATCTTTCATCTCCGCTGCAATCGGTAGTGCCGCTTGCAAGCTCTTCGCGCTCGAGTTCGAGTGCAGAGCGCATCTTAATGATGTCGCCCGGAGTGACCTGAGTTGCCGCAAACTCCGCGATATTACTTTCCAGTAATTGGCGGGCCTGCAGCATCTCGAATGGACCAGCGTCATCACTGACCACATTCTCGCGAGAATGAGTTGGAATGTTCAGGACATAAACACCCGACCCTTTTTTCACCTCAACTAAGTTTTCAAGCTCTAGCATGATGATCGCTTCACGCACTACAGTGCGGCTTACATCTAGACGATCAGCAATATCGCGTTCTGGAGGTAACCTATCTCCGACCTTATACAGGCCTTCAATCAGTTCTTTTCTTAGTACTAACCCTATCTCCTGATAAGGTCTTTTCGGCTCGAAAGGCATCATGATGATATTGTCACTTCTTTCCATTGTATTTCTCTCGCCATCATAATGACCAAATATAATTGGTCAACCTCTATATCTTAAAATGCAGTAACACCTTGTTTTTGTATTACTCTTTTTTCTATATTTGCTCGTTATTCAACAGCCTGAATACGGTCAATCAATGCGCTCAATTCTGGGTCCGCTTTATCTAGCGCGTCGTACATAGGTTGAACCGCTAGTGCGAACGCAGCCTTGTCTGGTTCCACAAAAGTAACGCCCATTTTCTCGGCTTTAGCACGCTCTTTTGCTTCCGATTCAGCCCACAATTTTTTCATCAATTCAGATGAATCACTTGCCGCCTTCATTAGCGCATCTTGTTGTTCTGCAGTCAGTTTATCGTATGCTTTGGTTGAGATAACCAACACATCCGGAACCATCGTGTGCTCATCTAAGCTGAAGTATTTAGACACTTCACTGTGACGGCTCAAGCTGAAAGAAGGAATGTTATTTTCAGCCGCATCTACGACACCTTGCTGCAGTGCTGTGTACAACTCACCGTAAGCTAGTGGCGTTGGGTTACCGCCTAACGCTTTCACCATCGCAATTGCTGATGGGCTTGGTTGAACACGAACTTTCAAACCTTTCAGATCTTCTGGTGTGTTAATTGGCTTATTGGTATAGAAGCTACGCGCACCAGCGTCGTAGTAAGTCACACCAATAAAGCCGCTATCACGAGAAGAGTTAAGAATGTCACGGCCTACTTCACCATCAGTCACACTGTAGTAGTGCGCTTGATCGCGGAATAAGTAAGGCATGTTGAATGACGAATAAGCAGGAGAAAAAGCTTCTAGCTCAGCAGCATTACTTTTCACCATATCTAAAGCGCCGTTCTGCATCAGCTCCATAGATTCACGCTGTGTACCCAATTGAGCATCAGGGTAAATACGAATACGCACCTCACCATCAGTCAATTCACGTACTTCTTTCGCCATAAACGTCATCGCTTCATGTACTGCATGGTCACGAGGGTGGTTATGGCTCAGTTTCAATGTTGTCGCTGCATAAGCAGAAGCTGTTGCTCCAAAAGTCAAAGCAGCACCGACAACCGCACTAATCAAAGTTTTACGCGTCATCATCATTCTTATTCTCCGTGGATTGGTTATCCAAAATGTAGGGTGTTTTTTGTTATGGGCTCATATTGGGGCTCAAAAAAGGAACCGTCAAAGCTGAAATTAAAATTGATTGACCAAAGTCACAATAAAAACCCATAAATTGGTCAACCAAAATCATTTGTGAAGTTGCTCACGCCAACCAAAAAATGAATAGCTTATGATTCAGCCATATTTTTGAACATCCCATCCCTACATAGAAACAATTTCTTACATTGGTAAACCAATTGTTATGAGATACGCAATTTTGTTGAAAGGAAATAAACATGAATAAATTGGTCAGTTACATAAATAGAGGGTTGGCCGCCTTTACAGTGTCTCTATCGTCTTTCTTGGTGCTATGCGTGATATGGCAGGTTCTATCCCGCTATGTTATTGGCAAACCAAGTACTGTTACCGACGAGCTCGCTCGTTACCTCTTTATGTGGGTAGCCCTGATTGGTGCTGCTTACACAACAGGTCTGAAACGCCACCTTGCCATCGACCTACTTACGATGAAGCTGACTGGCAAACGTAAATTAATCAACGAAATCATTATCCAAATAGCCATCGCTTCTTTCTCTTATATCGTTCTGGTACACGGTGGCAGCCAACTTGCAGCTAAAACACTTGCGATGGGACAACTGACTCCCGCTCTAGGTTTAGAAATGGGCTACATCTACTTCTGCTTACCGGTTAGTGGCGCTTTGATGATTTTTTACTCAGTCGTATTTACCTACGAACGCGTTAAACAATTAATGTCAGGTGACGATTTGATCACCGACTCACAACTTGATTGATAGAAGGATTTCACAATGGAATGGCAAGTAATACTGACATTATTCGGTAGTTTCGCTGTACTGCTTACAATCGGTGTACCGGTCTCTTTTGCGATTGGTTTATCGTCACTAGCAACCATCTTAATGAGCTTACCGCTTGAGCCTGCAATTGCTGTAGTTGCTCAACGTATGGCGGCAGGCCTTGATAACTTTGCACTATTAGCAATTCCGTTCTTCATTTTGGCGGGCAACATCATGAACCAAGGCGGCATCGCGCTGCGTTTGATCAACTTCGCGAAAGTGTTGGGTGGTCGTCTACCAGGTTCACTCGCCCACGTAAACGTGATGGCAAACATGATGTTTGGGTCTATCTCAGGCTCAGCGGTTGCATCGGCTGCTGCAGTTGGTGGTACTATGTCTCCTCTGCAAAAGAAAGATGGATATGACGAAAACTACTCGGCTGCGGTAAATATTACGTCATGTCCTGCGGGCTTGCTTATCCCACCTAGCAACACGCTGATCGTGTTCTCATTAGTTTCTGGTGGTACCTCTATTGCAGCATTGTTCTTAGCAGGCTACATCCCAGGCCTATTGATGGGGCTGAGCATCATGATGGTGGCAGGTATTATCGCGAAACGTCGTGGCTACCCAGTCGCAGCTCGTCCTTCCACATCAATGGTATGGAATACCTTCCTAAAAGCAGCACCTTCTTTAGCACTGATCGGCATCATCATGGGCGGCATCATTGGCGGTATCTTTACTGCGACTGAGGCTTCCGCAATTGCTGTGGTATACACGTTTGTTTTAGCTGTGCTTGTCTACCGCGAAGTGAAATGGGGTGATATTCCAAAGATCATCCTTGAGTCTGCAGTAACAACATCTATCGTTCTATTACTGGTTGGCGCATCAATGGGCATGTCTTGGGCAATGGCGAACGCCGATGTACCTTACATGATTGCCGATGCTCTACTCGCGGTTTCCGAAGACCCACTAATGATCCTACTGATTATCAACGTGATTCTGTTGATTGTTGGCATCTTTATGGATATGACCCCTGCGGTTCTTATCTTCACACCAATCTTCTTACCAATCGCGCTAGACCTAGGCATCGACCCTGTGCACTTCGGCATCATGATGACCTTCAACCTTGCTATCGGTATCTGTACACCGCCAGTAGGCAGTGCTCTGTTCATCGGTTGTTCGGTTGCCAACATTGCCATCGACAAAGTCATCAAGCCTTTATTGCCATTCTATGCCGCACTTATTGCAGCCCTAATGGCCGTTACTTTTATCCCTGAGCTGAGCTTGTTCCTACCTGAATTGGTACTGGGCTACGGTTCGTAATTTGGTCACAGATAGATTCTAAGACTGCTAAACACTCAAACGCTTTATCAAATAATAAAATCCCGCTGGTTCGCTGGCGGGAAAAGGAACTGAATAATGAAGACTGTTGCTAACTCTACGCTGCCAAACACTGTACTACGACCTGACTACGACCGTTCAGCACTCCAAAGCCGTATCGTGCACCTTGGCTTCGGTGCATTTCACCGAGCGCATCAAGCGTTGTTCACCAATGAAATGCTCAGCAAGACCAGCACTGATTGGGGTATTTGCGAAATTAACCTATTCGGAGGCGAAGACTTAATTGAATCACTTCGCACGCAAGATCACCTTTACACGGTTGCTGAAAAAGGCGCTGAATCCACAGACGTTAAAGTGATCGGCTCAGTGGCCGAATCTCTTCACCCAAGCCTAGACGGCATCGAAACCGTATTAGAAAAAATGGCCGAACCTCAAGTGGCTATCGTTTCTATGACCATCACAGAGAAAGGCTACTGCGCAGACCCAGCGACAGGAAAACTCGACAAAAATAACCCATTAGTCATCGCTGACCTAGCTAACCCAAGCGAACCTAAATCAGCATTAGGTTACATTGTGCAAGCGCTCAAAATTCGACGTGAACGTGGCTTAACACCATTCACGGTCATGTCTTGCGATAACGTGCAAGAGAACGGTCATGTAGCAAAAGCAGCGATCATTGAGTTTGCTCAACTGCTTGACCCAGAATTACGTGATTGGATTGAAACCAATGTCACCTTCCCATGCACCATGGTTGACCGTATCGTACCCGCAGCAACAGAAGAAACACTGACAGAAATTGCAGAACTGCTTGGTTGTGAAGACCCATGTGGCATCGCCTGTGAACCCTTCCGCCAATGGGTGATTGAAGATAACTTTGTGGCAGGTCGTCCAGATTGGAATGTCGCTGGCGCAGAGTTCGTAGAAGATGTGGTGCCTTACGAAGAGATGAAACTGCGTATGCTCAATGGCAGTCACTCTTTCCTTGCTTACCTTGGATACCTTGGTGGCTACGACCATATTTCCGACACTATGACGGATGCTGGCTACCGAAAAGCCGCTTTTGACATGATGATGAAATCACAGGCACCTTCGTTAACGATGCCTGAAGGGACTGATTTAGAAGGTTACGCAACCTTGCTGATCAACCGCTTCACTAACCCAAGCTTGAAGCACAAGACGTGGCAGATTGCGATGGATGGCAGCCAGAAGATCCCTCAACGTATGGGTGGCAGCTTACGATTCCATTTAGATCAAGGCTCAGATTTCTCGTGGCTTGCAACCGCCATCGCTGGCTGGATGCGCTATGTATCTGGCGTTGATGAGCAAGGCAATGAGATTGATGTCCGCGATCCAATGGCAGACACACTTCGCCAGATCTGCGACCAGCATGGACTCAATGTTTCTGTGGTTCCAGCATTACTTGCGGTTGAAGCGATTTTCCCTACCGAGCTAGGCCAAGACCCGCAGGTCATTGATGCGGTAAGTTCAGCGTACCAATCATTAATTGAACACGGTGCCGTTGCGACCGTGGCTGCGTTATAAGGAGTACAAACAATGAAGAATTTCTTATGTGAAGACTTTTTACTGTCGAATGAGACTGCACGTCGTTTGTACCATGAACACGCAAGCCACCAGCCGATTTATGACTATCACTGCCATCTAAACCCGGCAGAAGTGGCTCAAGATCGTCAGTTCGAAAACATGTCTAAGATTTGGCTTGAAGGTGACCACTACAAATGGCGTGGTATGCGTTCAGCAGGGATTGATGAGCGTCTGATTACTGGAGGCGCAAGCGATTATGATAAGTTCATGGCCTGGGCTAGAACCGTCCCTCAAACCTTGGGCAACCCACTTTACCATTGGACTCATTTAGAACTACGCCGCCCATTTGGTATTACTGGCACTCTCTTTGGTCCAGAAACCGCAGACCAAATTTGGCACGAAGGCAACGAGCTATTAGCGACACCAGAATTTAGTGCTCGCGGCATCATGAAGCAGATGAATGTGGTGATGGCTGGTACGACAGACGATCCAATTGATTCTCTTGAACACCATAAGGCGATCGCTCAAGACAATTCATTTGATGTACAAGTGTTACCAAGCTGGCGCCCAGATAAAGCCTTCAAAATCGAACTCGACACCTTTGTCGATTACCTGCGCCAACTTGGTCAAGTAGCCGATATCGAGATCCGTCGATTTGATGATCTGTTGAGTGCGCTAGACAAGCGTTTAGTCCACTTTAATGCCCATGGCTGTCGTGCGGCTGACCACGGTATTGAAGTGGTTCGCTACGCACCTATTCCATCAGAATCGGATTTGGATGCCCTGTTAACTCGACGCCTCAATGGCGAAACGCTCACCGATCTAGAATGTGCGCAGTTTTCAACAGCGGTTCAGGTGTGGTTAGGCAAGCGCTACGCCGCAATGGGTTGGGTAATGCAGCTTCACATTGGTGCTCAGCGCAATAACAACACGCGTATGTTCCAGCTGTTAGGCGCAGATGCAGGGTTTGATTCGATTAGCGATAAGACGTTTGCCTTCGAATTGGCTCACCTGTTAGACGAGATGGATCAAAGCAACGAGTTACCTCGCACCATCCTTTACTGCTTAAACCCTCGCGATAACGAGATGATGGCAACCATGATTGGTAACTTCCAAGGTGGCGGCATCGCGGGCAAAGTTCAGTTTGGTTCTGGTTGGTGGTTCAACGATCAGAAAGACGGCATGCAACGCCAAATGGAACAGTTATCTCAACTTGGTCTGCTTAGCCAGTTTGTCGGCATGCTGACTGACTCTCGCAGCTTCTTGTCGTACACACGCCACGAATACTTCCGCCGAATTCTGTGTGACATGCTTGGTCGTTGGGCTGAAAACGGCGAGGTGCCAAACGACATGTCACTGCTTGGCCCTATGGTCGAAGACATCTGCTTTGGTAACGCAAAACGCTACTTCGAAGAGAGGGCGTAACCCATGAAACATATCGCCATTATTGGTGAGTGCATGATCGAGCTTAACGGCAAACCGTTCGGCTCAATGCATCAAACGTTTGGCGGAGACACACTCAATGCTGCGGTCTATCTAAGCCGCGGCTGCGAGGCCAACCTCAATCAAGATGACATAAAAGTGTCCTACGTCACGGCTTTGGGCGCAGACCCGATTAGCAAGGGAATGTTAGAACGCTGGCAACAAGAGGGGGTGTCGACGGACCTTGTTCTACAAGACAGCCAACGTACTCCGGGTCTATACCTAATTCAGCTTGATGACGCAGGTGAACGTACCTTTCTGTACTGGAGAAACCAGTCGGCTGCACGCTACCTGCTACAGCACCCAGATTTCAATCAGATAAAGCAGGCACTGCGCAATGTCGATATGGTCTTTCTCAGCGGGATCACATTAGCGATTCTGCCTGAACAAGATCGTATCGAGCTATTGAACATCTTGGTTGAGTTGAAGGCACAAGGTGTTGAGATTGCCTTCGACAGTAACTTCCGCCCTGCACTTTGGCCACAAGACGAAAACCAAACCGTCAAAAACAGCTACCAGGCCATGTATACATTGACGGATTTAGCGTTGGTCACATTCGATGATGAACAATTAATTTGGGGCGATAGCTCTCCAGAACAAACTATCGAACGTCTAACGACGCTGGGTGTTAAGCGATGCATCGTCAAACTGGGTGCAGATGGCTGTCTCATTCAAGATGCCACCATACACCCAGATTCTGGTGCCGCTTCGGCTCCACTAGCGGTGCCAACCCTGCCTGTTGATCATGTCGTTGATACGACCTCGGCAGGAGACTCATTCAACGGCGGATTTTTATCGGCTTACCTTGCGGGCGAAGACTTAACAAAGTCATGCCAGCGCGGCAATACCATGGCAGGCGTCGTTATCCAACATCGTGGTGCCATTATTGCAAAAGAACTCACTCAAGCGGCCATCACAGCCATTTAAGGAATACCAATGTCTAACATCAAACAACAACTGAAAACACTGAAAGTTATCCCTGTGATCGCTATCGACAACGCTGAAGACATCATCCCTCTGGGTAAAGTGTTAGCTGAAAATGGTTTACCTGCAGCAGAAATTACATTCCGTTCGGAAGCTGCAGTTGAAGCTATTCGTCTACTTCGTGAATCACAACCAGATATGTTGATCGGCGCAGGCACTGTGCTCAATCGTGAGCAAGCTATTGCGGCTAAAGAGGCAGGCGCAACGTTTGTCGTCTCTCCTGGCTTTAACCCAAACACGGTAAGAGCCTGCCAAGAGATTGGTATTGATATCATTCCTGGAGTCAACAACCCGAGTACAGTAGAAGCCGCTCTAGAAATGGGCTTAACCACATTGAAGTTCTTCCCTGCTGAAGCATCAGGTGGCATCAACATGGTTAAGTCACTTCTTGCGCCTTACACGGATATTGAAATCATGCCGACCGGTGGTATCAACCCAAACAACATTAAAGACTACCTAGCGATACCTCGCGTGCTCGCATGTGGCGGTACTTGGATGGTGGATAAGAAGCTGATTGAAGAAGGCAATTGGGAAGAGCTGGCTCATTTAACTCGCGAAGCCGTTAAGTTAGTCAATTAAACCTAGTGCAATAGCATTTTGACGTTATATCTAGCCCTCCTTTTGGAGGGTTATTTTATGGTTGAGCATTATTCTTTCAAAGTTAATATTTAATCGTGCTCGATAGCATCTTAAAAATAAAGGCTAAATATGGGAAACTGGATAACACAAGGAGTTGGCGGCCTGGCTTTTTGTATCGGTGTAATGGCCTTTTGGCAAAAAGATGATATGCGTTTTCGCTACCAGATGATGATCTTTTGTTTTGTAATGAGTATCCATTTCATATTAATGGGCGCCATAGTGGCGGCTATAGGCGTAATTATTAATGCTATTCGCAGCTATGTATCGATAAAAACTCAATCGCGCAAAGTGATGTGGTTCTTTATTGGCTTGATGTGGTGCATGACTTTACCCAACATGAATCATTTCTTTGAATTTATTACGGTTGTTGGTTCATCCGTTGCGACATGGGCACTCTTTTCAAGACAAGGCATCGCATTGAGGTCCTTGATCTTATTCAATTCTTTCTGTTGGGCTAGCCATAACATTTGGATTGGTTCGATTGGCGGGTCCTTTGTCGAAATCACCTTTATTGTCACCAACATGGTCACTATCTATCGTTTACATCAACGCAGATTGTTAACTATAAAATAGGCAATATATTTTTTATTCTAAATTTAAAATATGGAAGTAATACATCACTAATTAAATGGGGGATTAATTGGATATCAAAAAATTAAATCTAGTTAAGTTTACGTTATTTAAACTTCGTCAATATATTTCCAATACTAAATTGAATTAAATCACCAATTAAATTTATATGGTGATCCAAACCTTTAGTTTGACCTATTTTGGTTAACCAATAGTCCATTAATTATTAAAATTGGTCATGTACTTATTATTATACTAACAATAGGATCGTGACCATGAAGCGTCTTACCCTGACACCTATAGCAATCGCGTTGCTTCTTGCAGGATGTAACTCATCTGATAGCGACAATAACTTCCAGCAACCCCAAGTTCACTCTCGTGTTCATGATGTATTGAACGTTGAGGGCTACCAATTCCGAGATTCTAACGGTAATGGAACACTGGAGCCTTTTGAAGACTGGCGATTATCTCCAGAAGAGCGAGCAGCAGACTTGGTTAGCCGCATGACGCTAGATGAGAAAGCCGGCATGATGCTCATTGACACCTTAAACTCGTCCAAAGGTGGGCTCGTTAGTAGTAAAGGGCAAGACATGATTGGCGATGCCCAAATGACGCGCTTTATCTTCCGTAACAGCGTAGTTGAAACACCTACCAATGCGCCTGATTGCGATTCAGGCCGTTCAGGTTGTCAGATAACCCCAACAGAAGCTGCCCAGTTCATGAATAGTGTTCAAGAACTGCGTGAACAGACGCGAATGGGTATCCCCGCTCTATTCAAATCCAATGCTCGTAACCACATAGATCCATCAGCTAAAGCAGGGATCAACGTTTCTTCAGGTGCCTTTTCTGCTTGGCCTAAAGAGGCAGGTTTAGCAGCCACTCGCGACATGGATTTAATCACTGAATTTGCAGGTATCATGAATGAAGAATGGTCTTCAATTGGCCTACGCAGTATGTACGGATACATGATGGATTTGGCGACAGAACCTCGTTGGTACCGAGTACACGAAACCTTTACCGAAGATGCAGATTTAGCGTCTGACATTATGCGCTCACTTATCAAAGGGTTGCAGGATGGCGGTGAGGTCAACGAAGACAGTATCGCGCTAACCATCAAACACTTCCCTGGTGGCGGTCCACAAGAAAACGGTGGTGACCCACATTATGACTTCGGTAAAAACCAAGTCTATCCAAAGAACAATTTTGATTACCACCTAAAACCGTTTATTGCTGCGATTGAGGCTGGCGCTTCTTCAATCATGCCTTACTACGGCATCCCTGTAGATCAAAAGTGGATGCCAAACGATGTTGGTATGTCCTTCTCAAAAGGCATTGTTACCGACCTTCTCAGAGACGAATTGGGCTACACAGGTAACGTGAACTCAGATACCGGCATTATTGGCGATCGAGCATGGGGTGTGGAACACAAAACGATTGATGAGCAGGTTGCCATGGCGGTCGAAGCTGGAGTCGATGTTCTTTCAGGTTTCCATGATAAAGAAGTCATCGTGAAACTCGTGGAAAAAGATCTGCTTACCGAAGAGCGTGTCGACCTATCAGTCACACGCTTACTTGAAGAACAATTCAAGCTTGGCCTTTTCGAAAACACTTACGTTGATGAGAAAAAAGCCCAAGAGATTTTAGGCAACGAGAAGTACCAAGAACGCGCTGATTACGCACAGAAAAAGTCTGTCGTCTTACTTCAAAATACCAATAAGACTTTACCTCTAGCTGAATCAACCGCACAAAATCCTGTTGCTCTGTATGTCATGGGAATGGACGAAAACATTGCAGGAGACGACAAGTACAACTTTACCGTGACTTCCGGAGATTACGAAGCGGGAGAAACGCGTCCACCAGTACCAGCCGATACGGACTATGCGGTTATTCGTGTTCGCGTATCTAACGAAGGCTCAGATCCTGATCTTATCTTTGGTGGCGCGAACCCAGATGAACTCGATATTCTTGCGTTCAGTGAAATGGCTACAGCTGCATCTTGGCATATTGAACCAAGCCTAAGCGACATTAAAGCCGTTATGAACGAAGTGGGCGCTGACAAAACGGTATTGTCCATCAACTTTAGACAACCCTTCGTGCTAGACGATCAAAGTAATCTTAAGCAAGCCGGTGCCGTGATCGCCACATTTGGTGTCTCGGACAGCAACCTAATGGAAGTACTTTCAGGCAACTTTGCTCCTCAAGGAAAACTGCCATTTGCTTTAGCGAACAGTGCCCAAGCCATTCAAAACCAAGACTCAGACTACCCTGGGTATGATCAAGCCGACACCCTTTACCCGTTCGGACATGGTTTAAGTTACGAATAATATTTGAGCTAATTCAGGCAGTGTTGAGCACTGCCTTTCCTTCTTAGATACCAAGGACAAAGTCATGGAACATATCTTACAACTGGGTTGGGATGATCACGCTATTCCACATAAAATCTGGATAGAACAATACTACGATGGGTGTCGTATCTGCTTGAAAGTCGTAAAAGACGTTGAGCCAGAAATGCTCTCATTGATTGTTCCAAATATTGATGTGCAAACCACTCATAAGGCGTGGCAAGGCAAAGCGACGAACATTACACCAGCCTATGATGACGGCGTGTTGTTCACTCAAACTCGCTCGCTATTCAATTTGCCTCATGGCTGCGTGATTTGGGCGGTAACACATATCCAGATGCAAAACGGCTTAAAAATGTCGGCAGACAAATTGTGCTTCGTACCAAAATACAGCAATCAAGATTCTTGTTTTAAGGTTCCAGCATAACGTAACAACAAGCCGAGTCGCTTATCCAACTTGGCGCTAATCTGCGAAGAACCATAAAAAAGGCCAGCGTATACACGTTGGCCTTACTTCTGTCTGTCTGTCTGTCTGTCTGTCATCAGGATTAAGCACTAATCAATCAACACCAACGAATCGATGGCATTGGATTCATTTAGATATCTCATTCTTGGCGGGCATTTGGCACCCGTAATAAGACAATGCTCATTCTAAAAAGACGAAATAAATTTAAAAAAACTTATTTCGCCGTTTTGATCATCGTAGCTCGCGGTTTACAGCTGAGGTTCTTGGGTCTTATTGACTATGAGGTCGCGAAGCCATTTGTGGCTTGGTTCAGAATCAAAGTAACGGTGCCAAAGCAAAAACAAACCACCGGGAACCAACTCAATAGGAATCGGCTTCATCACCAGTTCGCCACTCTCAATATAGTCACGAACCGAGTTGTACGGATAACACATCAGCAAATCGCTTTGTTTGCACAGCTTTACTGCGCTGGTGATGTCCGACACGTTGGCGGCTTTGTTAATTTGAAGCTGTTTGGCTTGCAAGATTTCCAGTAGCAACCAGTCGCCAACGCCACCGGTCACCAACTGAATATGACGGTATTTAAGGAAGGCTTGCAGATTCCACTCTTCTTGAAGTACTGGGTGATCATTTCGCATCAAACACACAGAGTAATCTTGCAGCAACTCGACGTGGTTTAGCTCGGCAGGGATATTTTGAATGTGGGTGCTAGCCCTTTCATCGAGCTCAAAAATTCCAATCCCGAAATCGACCTCACGCTTTAGTAAGCGCTTAAAGGTTTCGCTGCTCCAAGTAGTGCTGTTTACCGTAATGTTCGGCGCATCTGCTAGCGCGTTAGGCATAAATTTAGGGTAAATCGCGGTATAAGCGGTTTCAACAAGATCGATATTAAAAGTACGTTCGCTGTCTTTCGGCTCAAAAATGTCCGGCACGGTTAGCTGTTCAACTTGCAGAAGGATTTGATGAATTTTAGGCGCTAAAGAGGTGGCTTTCGGTGTTGGAAACAGGCCTTTTGACTCACGTTCAAACAAAGGGTCGTCAAACAAAGAACGCAGCTTAGTGAGTTGTTTACTCACCGCAGACTGACTAAGGAACAATCGCTCTGCCGTTTTGCTCACGCTGCGCTCTTCAAGCAACACGTGTAAACACAGCAGTAAATTCATATCACATTTGAGTAAGCTTTTAACATCTACCATGATATTCCTTAGATTCAGATTAATGATGACTTTATGTCACTTTAAATCATATCACAAACTTGTTAATTTAAGCCCATGTAACCTATGAGTTAATAACTCAAAAAATAATAGACCTAAGGAATACTCATGAACGTTCTAGCACTCCCTAAGATTGATCTGCACTGCCACCTAGACGGAAGCGTTCGTCCAGACACCATTATTGATCTGGCGAAACAGTACGGAATCGAACTTCCAGAAGACCGTGAAGCGGTAGTAAAGTCTCTAACAGTGCCTGAAGATTGCAAAAACCTTGATGAGTACCTAGCTTGCTTTAGCCTGCCACTGCAAGTGATGCAAACGGAAGAAGCGATTGAGCGTATCTCTTTTGAGCTTTACGAAGACGCAGCACTAGAGAACGTTAAATACCTAGAAGTTCGTTTTGCACCGATTCTTCACGTAAACAAGGGCTTGTCTCTTGATGCAATCATCGCAAGTGCGGTTAAAGGCATGAAGCGTGCAGAAGAGAAATACGACATTAAGGGCAACTACATCATGTCTGTACTTCGTATGTTCCCGAAAGACTCAATCAAAGATGTAATCGACGCTGGTAAACCATACCTTGGTAAAGGCGTGGTTGCGTTTGATATTGCAGGCGGTGAAAAGCCGGGCTTCTGCGCTGAATTCCCTGAGTACACGCAATACGCTATTGAACAAGGCTACCGTGTGACGGTTCACGCAGGTGAGCAATGGCATGGTCAGAACGTTTACGATGCAGTTACTCTGCTAGATGCTGAACGTATCGGCCACGGTGTTCACATCCAAGGTAACGAAGACGCGTACAACATCGTTAAAGAGAAGCAGGTTGCGCTTGAAACTTGCCCAACAAGTAACGTGCAAACTAAATGTATTCACAAATTCAGCGACCACCCAATTGCTGAATTCAAGAAAGACGGCATCGTTGTAACGATCAACACAGACAACCGCACTGTGTCGAACACAACCATGACTAACGAAGTGAAGCGTGTATGTGAAACGTTCGGTCTAACACAAGAAGACTACGCAGAGATCTACAAGTACTCTGTAGAGAGTGCTTTTGCTTCAGACGAAGTGAAGAAGCACCTAATGGGTTTCGTTGAGCAAATCTAATTTGAGCAATCTTGATTGCTAAGTAGAAAAACAGGAAGAGAAAGGCTTAGGCTTTTCTCTTTTTTTATGTCCAATTATCCGTATTCTAATATCGATGTTGACGAATGGGATGCAAACAATGAAAACAGAACTCGAGAAAATGCTGTCCGGCGAGATTTTTGATGGCGCAGACCATGAGGTAGACCACATGCGCACTCACGCCAGCAAGGCGCTATCAGACTTGAATCAATGTTCAGACGATACTCAACTACCAAGTCTTCAGGCTAATCTGTTTGGTAAAGTAGGAAGCAGCGTTGTCCGTCCTCCTTTTCATTGCGAGTTTGGCAAAACCATCGAGATCGGTGACGACACCTTTATCAACATGAACGTGGTGATGCTTGATGGCGCGAATATCAAGATTGGTAACAATGTATTGATAGGGCCAAGTGCCCAGTTTTACACAGCCTCCCACTCACTGGATTATCTCAGCCGCCGTAAGTGGGAAACTTTCTGCCTACCTATCACAGTCGAAGACGATGTGTGGATTGGTGGAAACTCAGTCATCAACCAAGGCGTTACGATTGGCGCTCGCTCTGTTATCGCAGCGAACTCAGTGGTTAACAGTGATGTACCACCAGATTGCCTGTACGGTGGCACTCCAGCCAAGTTGATTCGGCATTTGAATGCCGAACAAACTCGCGATTAAACAAGAAAGCGCGTATCCAAATCTAAAAAAGAGCGATGTTTCAATAGCATGGCTCTTAATCTAATTATCAGCGTTGTTTTATCGCACGCTTGTTCACCGCGAATTTGAAGCACGACAGCCGCAACTAAAACCAGCGCTGATATAGTCAAAAACAAGAATGCAACGATAGACTTAGGTGGGTATCTTTTCATTTTCTACACCCTCAAATTTAAGGTTCATCGCGGC
>NZ_JBFRKI010000056.1:0-68937 GCF_041469245.1 Vibrio sp. 10N.286.51.B11
TAAATTGTTAAAGAGCTTTACTTGTTGAGCCTTCCTTTTAGTAAGGAGCCTCTCGAAGTGGACGGCCATTCTAGCGGATTAGATTCCAGTGTCAAACACTTTTTCCAGCTAATTTTTCAAAGCATCTTAAATGCTTATCACCGTCTTGTTACTCAGTTCAAACCGCTTGGTTATCCTTGGCAACGGAGGCGCATTATAGAGAGAATAATCCTTTGTACAAGGCTAAAAACGAAAAAAAGCCGCCACCGGCGACCGTTCGAACACTATTCACACAAAGCGTTTAAAATAGGTACGATTAAGCCTTAATTTCGGCCAATCGTACCTACCGTTCTTACTTCAACTATTGGTGAGCAATAATGCGGTCGTTGTTTACTAATAGCTGCACTTTCTTATCTGGATTAATTTTTCCTGCCAGTATCGCTTTCGCTAACGGGTTCTCGACACTTTGTTGAATCGCTCTTTTCAAAGGTCGTGCACCATATACTGGATCAAAACCAACTTGAGAAATTAACTTGAGTGCTTTATCCGAAACTTCAAGCTCATAACCATTGTCTTCCATTCTCTTCTTAAGGTGCTTAAGCTGAATAGCGGCTATCGACTGAATGTGCTCTTGACCCAATGGATGGAACACCACGCTTTCATCAACTCGGTTCAAAAACTCAGGACGGAAATGTTTACCTACCACTTCCATCACTTCATTCTTTATTCCTTGGTAGTCGAGCGTATTGAAGTTCTCTTGAATTCTCGAAGAGCCAAGGTTGGATGTCATGATCACTACCGTGTTTCTAAAATCGACTGTACGACCTTGTCCATCAGTTAAGCGTCCATCATCAAGCACCTGCAATAAGATATTGAAAACATCAGGATGCGCTTTCTCTACTTCATCTAGCAAAATCACTGAATAAGGCTTGCGACGCACTGCTTCTGTTAAGTAACCACCTTCTTCATATCCAACGTAACCCGGAGGAGCACCAACCAAACGAGCAACAGAGTGTTTCTCCATAAACTCAGACATGTCGATACGCACCATTGCATCGTCACTATCAAACATGAAGTTCGCGAGTGTTTTACACAACTCCGTTTTACCAACGCCAGTTGGACCAAGGAATAAGAAAGATCCAATCGGCTTGTTTGGATCAGATAAACCTGCACGGCTACGACGAATCGCATTCGATACCACTTCGACTGCTTCCGCTTGGCCAATAACTCGCTTATGTAGAACACCTTCCATTTTAAGAAGCTTCTCTTTCTCGGCTTCTAGCATTTTAGAAACAGGTATGCCTGTTTGCTTCGATAGCACGTCTGCAATTTCTGCATCAGTGACCTTATTACGCAGCAGCGTCATTTCTTGCATTTCAGCTTGAGTCGCAAGATCTAACTGCTTCTCTAATTCTGGGATTCGACCGTATTGCAATTCAGACATTCGGTTAAGATCACCAGCACGTCTCGCAAAATCCATATCCATACGAGCTTGTTCTAGCTCTGACTTGATGTGTTGCGTGCCAGAAAGCGCGGCTTTCTCTGCATTCCACACTTCTTCAAGCTCTGCGAAATCTCGTTCTTTGTCAGAAAGCTCTTCTTGTAATGTTCGAAGGCGTTTTTCACTGGCTTCATCATTTTCATTGGTAAGAGCTTGCTGCTCGATCTTCAATTGAATGATTTTACGCTCGAGCTTATCTAGCGACTCAGGTTTTGAGTCGATCTGCATACGGATACTCGAAGCCGCTTCATCAATCAGATCAATCGCTTTATCCGGCAGTTGACGATCAGAAACGTATCGATGAGATAGTGTTGCTGCAGCCACGATTGCTGGGTCGGTAATTTCTACATGATGATGAAGTTCATAGCGCTCTTTCAAACCACGAAGAATCGCCACCGTGTCTTCAACCGTTGGTTCATCGACAAGCACTTTTTGGAAGCGGCGCTCTAACGCTGGATCTTTCTCTATGTATTGACGGTATTCATCAAGAGTCGTTGCGCCAACACAGTGGAGTTCACCACGAGCCAACGCTGGTTTTAGCATGTTACCGGCATCCATAGAGCCTTCACCTTTACCAGCGCCGACCATAGTATGAATTTCATCGATGAAGAGAATGATATTGCCCTCTTCTTTAGACAATTCATTGAGGACTGACTTCAAACGCTCTTCAAACTCACCACGATATTTAGCGCCAGCTACCAAAGCACCCATGTCTAATGAAAGTACGCGTCGGCCTCTTAAACCTTCTGGCACTTCATTGTTAATAATGCGCTGAGCCAAACCTTCAACGATAGCTGTCTTACCAACACCAGGTTCACCGATAATGACTGGGTTGTTCTTAGTACGACGCTGAAGTACTTGGATAGTACGGCGGATTTCGTCATCTCGGCCAATTACCGGATCCAGCTTGCCTTGCTCCGCTCTTTCAGTCAGATCGATGGTGAACTTCTCTAACGCTTGGCGTCGGTCTTCGGCATTTGGGTCATCAACTTTTTGACCGCCACGAACCTGCTCGATAGCTTGAGATAATTTTTGCTCAGTAAGACCTAGCTCTTTAAGCAGGTTACCTAAAGGGCCTTTATCTTCAATTGCGGCAAGTAGGAAGACTTCCGAAGAAATGTATGTGTCTTGACGCTTTTGTGCGACCTTGTCACATAGGTTGAACAAAGTACCCATTGCATTCGACAGTTGAACATCACCACCGATACCACTTACTTTCGGTACACGGTCTAATATTTCGCTTAGCTTTGAACGCAATTGAACCACATCAATATTCAGCATGGTGAGCAATGGACGAATTGCACTACCATCTTGATTAAGCAAAGACACCATTAGGTGCACAGGCTCTATATATTGGTGATCACGACCTAATGCGAGCGACTGAGCATCAGATATCGCAATTTGGAATTTACTAGTGAATCGATCGAGACGCATGCCAACCTTCCTACTCTTAGATATGTTTATCTTATGGTTAGAAGATGGATACGGTAACGCGGATTTTCAAGGGATAAGAATGAAGAATAGAGCTGTTATAAAAATATAAATGAGCTGGATGACTGGTTGCACTAGTTAAAGGTTACTCTAACCAAATAAAAGTAGCTTGGCGTCCAGTAATACCATCACGACGATAAGAATAGAACGCATCGGCATCAGCGAAGGTACATAGATTAGAGTCTGTCACAGAAGTTACACCAACTTTGTTCAGTCGTTGCGTTGCAAGCTGAGACATATTCGCTAGCCATTTGCCTGGTTCAGCTTTGGCTTCAAATGCGAGCTTAGCTTGAGAGTCAAAACTAACGAAAGCTTCCAACACATCATCGCCTACTTCAAAAGCTTGTTTGCCTATTGCAGGACCAAGCCAAGCAATGATCTTATTCTCTGAACCTAAGTTTGAAAACTTTGCGACGGCATTTTCAAGAATGCCACCAGCAAGACCACGCCAACCAGCATGAACTGCAGCAACTTGAGTGCCTTTGGTATCAGTAAGGATTACAGGTAAGCAATCGGCTGTCATCGCAGAACAAACAACATCTTTAGCTGTGGTAAATGCACCGTCAGCATCAAGAATATCTGCCGTAGGGTGTAAAACCGTAACGACATCTGTTGAGTGAGTTTGATGTAGCCATACCGGAGCGGCAGGCATATTAGCGTGTTGCTTGAGCCAGGCTCTGTTGTTTTCAACAAGCGAAGCATCATCCCCAACATGCGTACCTAGGTTTAATCCTTGATACGCACCAGTAGAAAAACCATCAAAACGTGTCGAAGCAAATGCTTTCACGTTTTTTGGTGCATTCCAGTTAGGGATGATCATCGACATGATTAAATGTCGTCTTCCAAGTTTTCGCGCGCATCAACACGTAACGCTTCAGCCATCACGACCATGTCATTTGGCACAGGAGCGTGGAACTCAACTTCTTCACCTGTAATTGGGTGAACAAATTTAAGCATAACGGCGTGCAGTGCTTGGCGATCAAAAGAACGAATCATTGTTGTTAGTTCTTCAGATGCACCTTTTGGAATACGAGCACGACCACCGTATGCAACGTCACCTAGCAGCGGATGCTGAAGGTATGACATGTGAACACGAATTTGGTGAGTACGACCCGTTTCTAGGCGTAGACGAATACGAGTATGCTCGCGGAAGTGCTCAGCAACACGGTAGTGAGTTACCGCTGGCTTTCCTAATTCATTTACATCCATCAAGGTACGCTTAGTTGCATGACGGCTAATGCCTTTCTCTACCACACCACCAGCGGTCATTTTGCCAATTGCAATTGCTTCATATTCACGAGTAATACGACGCTTAGCAAGAGCACGCACAAGACGAGTTTGAGCTGGAACCGTTTTAGCCACAACCATAAGACCTGTTGTGTCTTTATCAAGACGGTGCACAATACCTGCACGAGGCACTTCTGCAATCTGTGGGTAATGGAAAAGCAATGCGTTTAGTATGGTTCCATCCGGTGTGCCTGCGCCTGGGTGTACAACCAGATCGCGAGGCTTATTGATAACCAATAAGTCATCATCTTCGTAGACAATGTTTAGAGGAATATCTTGTGCTTCCCAGCGCTCTTCATCTGCAAGTTCAGCTTGCAAGATGATCTCTTCACCGCCCAAAACCTTAACGCGCGGCTTTGTAATAACTTCGCCATCCACTTGGATTTTGCCGTCAAGAAGCCACTCTTTAATGCGAGAGCGAGAAAAATCGGTAAATAGTTCAGCGACAGCTTGGTCTAAACGTTGACCTAACTGGCTGCTTTTTACTGTGTCTGTTAATGTGATCTGCTGAGCCATATCGAACTTTTTTAAAAACCGTGAGACTAATACCCATTAGTATGGATAAAATAGAATAATTGCATCATTGTATCTGTTACTGGTTAGAAAGTAACGGAAGCTTACGAAATATTTAATTCAAGGAATCGACGCCTGACATGAAACACCTTACTTTATCGGGTCTATTAGCCGTATCACTCTTGGTTGGTTGTTCAAGTAGTGAAGAGATAGTGCCAGATGTACCACCATCGGTTCTCTACTCTGACGCTCAAGAATCACTGCAGAGCGGTAGCTGGCTTTCAGCAATAGAAAAGCTAGAAGCCCTAGACTCACGTTACCCATTCGGCGCCTATTCTGAGCAAGTACAGCTCGATCTGATTTACGCTTACTACAAAAATGATGACTTGGCACTTGGCCTCGCTACCATTTCACGTTTCCTACGTTTGAACCCAACGCATGAGAAACAAGACTGGGTTCTTTACATGCGCGGCTTAACGCACATGGCGCAAGACCGAAACTTCATGCACGATATTTTTAATATCGACCGTAGTGACCGAGATCCTGAACCAGTGAAACTTGCGTTTGCTGACTTCAAGCGACTACTCGAACGTTTCCCTAGTAGCCCTTATGCTGAAGATGCACAAAAACGCATGTTCGCACTTAAGAACCGCCTAGCAGAGTATGACTTAGCAACCGCTGATTTCTACCTACGCCGCGAAGCTTGGATTGCTGCGATCAACAGAACGCAAGAGCTGCAAAAAACTTACCCAGACACCATTGCTGCGCGTAAGTCTTTAGATATCCAGCTAAAAGCTTATCAACAACTCGGCCTAGATGACGCTGTGTTAAGAACAGAAAAGTTGATTGAGTTAAACCCACTACCTTAATCAAACCTCTTACATCTCAATCCTAAAAGCGCGCTAATTTACTAGCGCGCTTTTTTTCATCTACATATCGCAAACTTGATGGATCGCATAATACACGGTATCTTCAAAAGATAACTTTTAACAAAACATCAACATGGAGTGTGGATGTGAGTAGGTTGTTATTATTTATCTGGATATCGCTATTTAGCCACTTATCCTACGCATTAGAACTGTCTCCATTAAGCAATAAGCCTTACATGGGTGACTTGGATGTGCTCAAAACCAAAGGAACGGTTAGAGTGCTAGTGTCTGCCGATCTTGGTTTCTATTACATCGAGGATGGCAAGCCAAAAGGCATCGTGGCAGAAATGCTCTACCACTTTGAGAAAAGCCTTCGTAAGAAACATCCCTATCTCAATGTTCAAATCATCCCCGTGCAACGAGATGATCTACTTCCCTCTTTAGAGTCTGGCTATGGTGATGTCGCTGTCGCTAACCTAACGATCACCGATAAACGATTACGAACCATCGATTTTTCGGATCCGATGATTAAAGATGGTAAAGAACTCATTATCACAGGGAAAAAGGCCGAACCTATCACCGAAATCAAGCAATTGAGTGGCAAAGAGGTGTGGATACGAGCAAGCTCGAGTTACTTCGAGAGTGTACAAAGAGTTAATAAGGAGCTTAACGAGCTAGGTTTACCACCACTGCATGTCCACTTTATCGAGGAGTCATTACAAGACTACGAGCTGATAGAACTGGTTAACCAAGGTTATATACAAGGCACAATTCTGGATAACCATAAAGCCAAGCTCTGGATCGATGTAATGGAAAACATTCAAGTCCATAACGACTTACCTTTACGAGAAAATGGTCGTATTGCTTGGGCTTTAAGAAAAGACAGCCCTCAACTGAAGAAAGAGATAAACAAATACGTCAAGACCGCACGAACAGGCACCCTGCTTGGGAATGTCATCTACCAGAAATACATCGACAATACTCGCTGGTTAGGCCGAGCACTCAACCCCAATAAAGTAGACCGAGTAGCTAAACTCTCAGATGTCTTTGAAAAGTATTCGAGCAAGTATGAATTTGATCCTTTAATGATGTCAGCTCAAGGTTTCCAAGAATCAGGACTGGATCAGAGCCGGATTTCTCATCGCGGGGCTATTGGTGTGATGCAGGTATTACCGAGTACCGCCAAAGATAAAAACGTCAACATCAAGAACATCCATAAGGTGGATAACAACATCCATGCGGGTGTGAAGTATATGCGCTTTATCAAAGACCGATATTTTGACGACCCGGCAATATCACCCGACAATCAAATCTACTTTACCTTGGCTTCTTACAACGCTGGTCCTGCTAAGATCAGAAAGATGAGGAGCATTGCCAAGCAGAAAGGTTACAACCCAAACATCTGGTTTAAAAACGTAGAAATCATCACTCGCAAATACGTGAGTAAAGAACCCGTAACCTATGTTGCCAACATCAATCGTTACTTCGTAATCTATAAACAATTACAAGCTATCAATGCTATCCGAGAGGACGGCACAGCGAGATTACTGAACACTAACGACTAGGATCGCCTCCATCCCAGAGCTGGGGAGCCAAAGGTATTAGGTAAAGCTAAAAAACACAAAAGCCGCATAAGAATACTTATGCGGCTTTTGTTTATCTAATTCTGAAGAAGCTTATGTAGCGACCTATATTACAAGACCTATATCACAAAACACTATTGAGTAAATTTCAATCAAGCACTTTCCATAGGCTGTAGGACGCCCCTAAAAACTGATTTAATTTTTAGCGAAGCCTTGCCTCCAAGTTATCGTTTTTCATAAGGATAACAAGCATTTTTCGCCAAAAAGATACTAAGACTTGCGTAAGATCACATTTGATTTTAATGCTTATCCCACCCAACCAAAACAAGATCTAGATCACATTCTTTATTCCTAAAAGTCGTAATCTGAAGTTAACCCATGAGGGATACAACAGAGGAAAACTTCTATGAAAATGAACATCACTGGTAAAAACATCGACATTACCTCTGCAATCCGTGATCACATAGAAAGCAAATTTAAAAAGCTAGATAAATGGCAAGTAGACATCATTGGCTGCCAAGCGAGCTTTAGCGAAGAACCAAACAAGAAGAAGAAATTTGAAGCGGTACTAACCGTACCAAAAGGCCAACTTGTTGCTTCATCAATCCATGACGACCTCTACGTAGCGATCAACGAAGTAGAACAAAAACTAGAGCGTCAACTCAACAAGCTACGCCATAAACCAGAAGCGCGCCGCGCTGAAAAGCCTGAAATCGAAGAGCTAGAAGCTGAAGTAGAATAAGGAAAGAGAACAGATTAAAAAATAGCGCCTCAGGGCGCTATTTTTTTGCTTGACGCTCGTAGCTCGCTTGCTTATTGTGTTTAAACATTCATAAAACAATCACTTTTTATGCACACTCAATCTTTGTTTATTTTTGACTTCTTTTTTCTTCCGTAAATCGGAGGCTAAGTCGTTTTAGAAAAACAAGTCAAAAACGAACAAGAAGCCTCCCACACTAGGGAGGCTTTTTTATAAGGACACATTTATGACTGACCGCTCAATTTCACTGGATGATATCCGCCTTCGTCTTAATGATTTAGACGACGAACTCCTGAAGTTACTTTCAGAGCGTCGCAAGCTAAGTATCGAAGTCGCTAAAAGCAAAGTAGAGACATCAAAACCAGTTCGTGATGCAGTACGAGAACAACAACTATTAGTTAAGCTGATCAACAACGGCAAAGATAAATACGAACTTGATGCGCAGTACATTACCAAGCTGTTTCACACCATCATCGAAGATTCCGTTTTACTACAACAGTCATACTTACAAAACCTAGCGAACCCGCAAAGCCGTAAACCATTGGCTCGCGTTGCATTCTTAGGTTCTAAGGGATCGTATTCTCACCTTGCGAGCCGCGAATACTTCAGCCGCAAGAATATGGAATTGATTGAGCTGAACTGTAATCACTTCAAAGAAGTCGCATCAACAGTAGAGTCTGGCCATGCCGACTACGGTGTCCTGCCGATTGAGAACACCAGTTCAGGGTCAATTAACGAGGTCTACGACCTGTTACAGCATACGACTCTATACATTGTTGGCGAACTTTCTCAACCGATTGAGCACTGCCTTGTTGCTAAAAGTGATATCCGTTTAGAAGACATCAAAACACTCTACTCGCACCCACAACCTCATCAACAATGCAGTGAGTTCTTGAGCCGCCTTCAGGGTGTCAACCTTGAGTCTTGCGCAAGCACCGCTGATGCAATGAAAAAAGTTAAAGAATTGGGTGGTAATGACGTAGCTGCTATTGGTAATGCATCGAGCGGTAAGCTTTATGGACTACAGCCAATCCAGAGCAATATTGCAAACCAAACAGAGAACCACACTCGTTTCATCGTTGTGGCGCGTAAGCCTGTTGAAGTATCGACTCAAATACCAGCGAAAACAACGCTCATCATGTCGACATCTCAAGAGGCGGGTTCTTTGGTAGAAACACTACTGATCCTGCAACGCTTAGGCATCAACATGACTAAGCTAGAATCTCGTCCTATCATGGGTAACCCTTGGGAAGAGATGTTCTATGTCGATTTAGAGGCGCATCTGGATTCAGATAATATGCAACAAGCGATAACGGAACTAACAGCCATTACTCGCCACCTTAAGGTGTTGGGTTGCTACCCAAGTGAGAACATCAAAGCGACTCAAGTTAAGTTGTCATAGCTGAAAGTGAGTATCAGCTTTTAGCTAACATAAGTATTTGGCCTACAGCAGGCCAAATACTTAAATCACCCTCTAGTCGAGTACTATTCTCGCTAAGAAAACTCACCCTAGCAAGCCTGAAACACAATTCACTTGTTTCGCACATTCGGCACGCTTACTCCCTCCACTGCTTGAGCCTTTCTAACAAAAACTCATTAGTGGCTTTTTTTATCAATAAAGACAAAACCTTACCCCCTTCACAGGAAATCATCGAACTACGTATAATTAATAGCGAGTAAGCATTAAGTAACATAAACTTATGCGCTTAATTTATAAATAGTGTTGTCATTACTATGAAGCTAAGTACTAAAATCTTACTACTAATAGCCCCTGTGATACTGATCAGTACCGCGGCTTCTAGCTATATTATTTATTCGACGCAAAAAAGCAGTTTCATCAAACGCGAAGACAACGCACTTCAACTGAACATGGAAAAACTAGCCGGATACTTTCGCCAATCTCGTTCGTTCCTCAATAGCTACTCTTACACCTTGACCCAGAGTGATATGGTGAAGCGTTATTTTCTCACTGATCAAAATCTATCTCGCGATCTTGAACTGGTCAGTAATCTTCGAGAAGCCATTCATTTCCTGCAAGATGACGATGAAAGCTATACAGGTTTAGCGCTTCTTAATGGTGATCGAAAACTGCGTTATTACGCGGATAATAGCAATGACTCACGCACTCAGATTGACAGTAAGATATTGGAGTATGTTGACCTGCACTATCAAGACACCTTAGCAACATCGAGTACCAACTATATTCAAAACTCCCAAGGCGAAGGGATGTTGGTTCACTATGACAAGGTAGATAGAAAAGCGATTTTCCCAACCGTTAACAATCAACCCGACGATGTGTTCTTTGTTGTTGTCTCTGTCTCTCTCGACAAATTTAATGCGCTGAGAAAACAGATAGAGTTCGACTACCAAACCAGCTTGTTCTTCACATCCATAGCGGTTTCTTTGGAAAATGATGTTACTCACTCAGTCAAGCTTGCACCAGAACTGTACGCCACGGTCGATCCGGCGCAATTCCTGTTGGAAAACAAGCTCGATTCAATTTGGAACAAGCTGAGTTTGTCGTTTGCACTGTCTGCGTTTGTAACTGTCGCTCTGCTACTCATGCTTCTGTCTCGCACTGTGATTACTCCAATAACACGGCTCGATCGACAGCTACAGCAAGTCGAAAAAAAACAACGTAAGAACATTGAACGCTTAGGCACTCGTGACGAGCTTGGCCGCCTATCACAGCGTTTTTATGACATGTATCAAGAGCTAGACAACACCTACCAGCAAACCAAGCTCTTGGCCGAAAATGATCAGTTAACTCAAATAGCCAATAGGCATCAGTTTCAAACCTTCGTTCAGCAATCGTTGCCAAAACCGAGTTCGAATACCGAAACCTGGGTTCTCTATTTTGACTTGGACAACTTCAAGTTTGTGAACGACAAATACGGGCATCAAATCGGCGACTCGATTCTGGTCTCTTTTGCTCAGCGTATTTCAGATATTTGTCGTCACTATAAAGAGGAGTTCGACGCTCATTGTATGCCAGCCCGACTTTCTGGAGACGAGTTCGTTGTCTACATTAACGCTCCTAGTCACCGAGGAAATGTCGCGCATCGATTCTCGAATGATTTACTGACTCCACTGCAAAAAGGTTTTGTCACCGAATCAGGCAGCTTTCCGATCACGGTCAGTATTGGTATTGCGACCTACCCTAATGATGGCAACTCAATCGAGAAGCTACTGTCCAACGCGGATACTGCGATGTACCAAGCCAAGCGTGCCGGTAAAAACCAATTTGCTGACTATTCACGGGATTTAGACAAAGCCATTCAGCGCCAAGCAGACATTGAACGTGCGCTCAGAGGTAAGAATTTTGATGATGAATTCAGGCTCGTTTACATGCCCTACATGGATTCTACCGGGACTGATGTTATTGGCGTTGAGGTGTTATTACGTTGGAATTCAAAGCAACTTGGTTTGGTTCCACCGGATGAGTTCATTCCAATAGCCGAACAAACCGGGCTGTTCGAACATGTTGACCGCTGGGTAATACAGAATGCGTTTGCTTCATTCCATCGACTTCAGACTCAATTTGATCACTCGATTCAATTGTCGATCAACTTATCTTCTGCTGGCATTGAAACCACTCACCTTGCGGGTTTCATTAAAGAACACGCGGAGTTAAATCGAATTCCACCAAGCCTAATCGATTTTGAAATCACTGAAACCTTTTACTCAAACTCAGAAGGCTTCCCATTGCTGAATGAGCTGTCATGCATGGGTTATCGACTGGCGATTGATGACTTTGGTTCCGGTTACACCTCTATCACTCAACTGGTGCAGTATCCAACTCAGAAAATTAAATTGGATAAAGCGTTTTTGGATACCTTAATTGAAACCGATAACCAGAACATCGTAAAACCAGTTATCGGGTTGTGTCATGCTCAGGGGAAAAAGGTCACCGCCGAAGGGATTGAAACTCAAGACATGCACCAGTGGTTACAGGATGCACAGTGCGATATGCTGCAAGGCTATTACTTTGGTAAACCCATGCCACTAGAAGAGTTGAGTGACTGGTACCGACAACATCAACTCAATCTAATCGACAACAAAAAGAATCCGACACATGAAATCTGTAATCATCGCATCGCTGAACCCAGCTAAAATAAACGCCGTTAAAAGTGCGTTCTTATCTGCTTTTCCTGATACTGAATTTGATTTCAAAGGCATCAGCGTCCCTAGTGGTGTCGCCGATCAACCGATGAGCAATGATGAAACCTATCAAGGTGCCGTGAATCGAGTTCACAACGCAACTCAAGCTCAGCCTGATGCAGACTTCTATGTTGGTCTAGAAGCGGGAATAGAAACAAACGTCACCTTTGCCTGGATGGTGATCGAAACGAATGGCCAACGTGGCGAGTCTCGTTCAGCAAGTCTGATGCTGCCACCAGCCGTGCTTGAGAAACTAGAGCATGCAAACGAGTTAGGGGATGTGATGGATGAAGTGTTTGGTACCGACAATATCAAACAGAAAGGTGGTGCCATTGGCCTACTGACACATAACCAATTGTCACGCAGTTCGGTCTATCATCAAGCTTTAATTTTGGCTCTGATCCCATTTGTGAATCCTGAACACTTTCCTATTTAGTATTTGAGGCTTCCTTAAACTTCAAAAGATTCCAAGAACAATCTTCAGAAACAAAAAACGCTAACATCCAGTTAGCGTTTTTTATCGAATTCGTATTCATACTATCGCGTGATAGCTTAATTCCATTATTACTTTAGCAATAGGTCGGCGATCACGACTTTCTCTTGCTCAGATTTGGCCTTTAGCTCATTTGAGCCTCTGGTTATCGTCGCTACGCCTACGCCCAGCATTTGACTCACCTGTCGTTGAGACATATCGCCTTTCATCAGCTCACAGAAGATATTAATTCGAGCAACCAGAGCATCTCGCTCGTCTGGTGTCATCATCATAGTCAACAACAGCTCGTGCTGATCTTTTTCGACAGCCGTCTTTACCAAGTCCATCAGTTGTTGCCAATTATCATATTCAGGTTGTGATGCCATATCTCTACACTTACTTTTAAATTCTGACTTTAAAGAGTCGCTTAACGATTGAAAGCGTTTAACACTTTATACCGAAACACTTGATGCGATCCAATGTAAAAAGGCAGTAAGTGGAAATGGTTCGCACTCACTGCCTTTATTCTTACTCAGTTTCGGGCCAAATGCCGAAGGCTTAGTATTTCGTTTTTGCCTCATGGGGCGCTAAAAACGTCCCTTTCTCACCCAAGATATCTCGATAGTAGGTCTCAAACATCAAGATATTCTGAACGTAGCCACGTGTCTCTTTGAATGGGATCATTTCGATAAATGCAAAGGCATCGAGCTTTTCATCGCTGCGTGAACGCCACTGTTTCACACGGCTAGGTCCAGCATTATAAGCCGCAAACGCAAAGATACGGTTGTCATCATATTGAGCGAGTAAACCATCTAAGTAGTGACTGCCAATCTCAATGTTTTTGCCGACATCATAAAGATCATCGCTGCCCTGATACTTAATCTTATGTTTGTTCGCTGTGTATTGCGCCGTCTTGGGCATAATTTGCATAATGCCACGCGCGCCAACTGGAGAGCGAGCTTCTGAATCCATCGCACTCTCTTGTCTTGCTAAAGACATCAAAGTGATTGGATCGAGATCGTGCTTTTCAGCGTAGAAGTTAAACCACCACTTATGAGCAACAGGGAAGCGCAGCGCAATGTTATCCCACATCTTCGCAGAGATACTCGCTGTTACGGTAAAGTGATTCCAACGCTGTGTCGCAGCGTAAGCGGCAAGCATCTCTTTTTGCTCTTTATCTGCATTGGTCAGTAACCAGCGCCATTCACTTTTCGCTGCCGCAATTTTGTCTCGGTCAATCAGTTCACCAATACGCACCAAAGAGGTGTCGAATGGCTTCACTGTTTCAGCATTGTATTTAAGTGTCGATGTTGGATATTGAACTGGCTTACCTAACTGCTTAGCCGCAGCCACACTGTAGAAATTACGCTGACCCAAGATATCTGACAGTCGCTTATTGCCTTTGTCAGTATCGCCCGTCGCGATTTCAGCTCTGCCCTGCCAATATTGCCAACGAAGCGAAGCCTGATGTTTATCATCCAAGCGCGCTATCCACTCTTTCAAACCCGTCCAATCGGCATGTTGAATTGCTAAGCGAGCACGTCGTTCCAGCAAAACTTGCTTTGATGAACTCGCGAGCATTTTGTCGCGCCACACCATTAACTCTTCAGAGTCGGTGTTGATCAGACGAAACGTTAGGTAATCAGCGAGCTCTTGAGATTTCTCTTTCGAAAACTTCTGAGCCTTGATGACATCATCAAACACCTTTTGAGCACTGCTTGATGATTTCCTTGCTAGCTTCTCGAAAGCAAACTCGGTTTGAGCTTGGTAGAATTCATTCGCTGGATGTTTTTTAGCAAACGCGAGTACATTTTCAGGCTTGTTGTACAACGCCTTCATCTGCTTCGCTTGAGCAATTGACTCATCATGATCCAATTGCTTAATCAGATAGCTCATTAACTTACCGTTACGGCCCTCGAACGCTAGCAGCATTCTATCCAGAATCAGCTCATCAGTTCTTAGCCCAGCTTGATCCCAGCTTTTAAATAAAGGGTCACAAGCGTCATCAACACCACTACCACTCAACCAAAGTTGTTTAGCTCCTTTAAAGGCAAGCTCTTGGTTACCTTGCTCGTAATGCGCTCGATAATAAATACATTGGTATTTTTCACCGACAGGCTCTTTGGTTTGAAACTCAAGGATCGTCTTCCACTGTTTTTGAGAAGCCAATGAGTCCAAATAAGGTGCGCGCATTCGATTGGAGAAAGGCAATGCCTTGTTCTCTTCAATGAAAGCATCGACCTCAGCAGGTGTGCGATCACCTAAGCCAATCAGAAAGGCCCGATAATCGGTGTAAGGTGTTAAAGGGTATGTTTGAATTTTGTTACGCAGCGCGGAGTAAGCTTTTAGATCACGGCTGTCTAAAACCTCTTGCGCTTTGTCATAAACGTCACGCTGCATTTCAAGCTCGGATGCATTGCTAGCCATAGCGACCGGAGGCAGTGAAACCGAAGACAAAATTGCCGATGCAGCCACAGCAATTTTCGTATTAAAAATGCGGAAAAACATTCGCTCTTTCCTTAGTGCGTGTATGAATACGTGAAGTCTATTTACGCCCGACATCACATCAAATGTAAAGGATTTGAGTGTAAATATTATTAATATTTAACACTTCGCCTCAGAAGCCTATTAAATATAGTTTTAATGACCAATGTGACAATAATAGGTAAGGATTGGTTCAAGAGTGGCTTTTCTGTCCTAGGAGTAACATCTTTAAGGATATTGGTATAAAATAGCAGACAATTTTGAACAATAATTAGGATCGATCGGCAATGGCTGAATACGTATATACCATGTCTCGGGTGAGCAAAACTGTTCCACCTAAGCGTCAAATTCTTAAAGACATTTCTCTTAGCTTTTTTCCTGGCGCTAAAATCGGTGTTTTGGGTCTAAATGGTTCAGGTAAATCTACCCTACTACGTATCATGGCTGGTATTGATACTGATATTGATGGTGAAGCACGTGCACAACAAGGCCTTAAAGTAGGTTACCTACCGCAAGAACCTGTACTAGACGAATCAAAAACGGTTCGTGAAATCGTAGAAGAAGCGGTTTCTGACGTTGCTGACGCACTTAAGCGTATTGATGCGGTTTACGCAGCTTACGCAGAACCAGATGCAGATTTCGATGCACTAGCAAAAGAGCAAGGCGAACTAGAAGCGCTTATCCAAGCAAAAGACGGTCACAACCTAGAAGCAGCTCTAGAGCGCGCAGCAGACGCACTTCGTCTTCCTGAATGGGACGCTAAGATTGAACACCTTTCTGGTGGTGAACGTCGTCGTGTTGCTATCTGTCGTCTACTTCTTGAGAAGCCAGATATGCTGCTTCTTGATGAACCAACCAACCACCTGGATGCAGAATCAGTTGCATGGCTTGAGCACTTCCTAGTGGACTACAACGGTACTGTTGTGGCGATTACCCACGACCGTTACTTCCTAGATAACGCTGCTGGTTGGATTCTAGAGCTTGACCGTGGTGAAGGTATCCCATGGCAAGGTAACTACACGTCTTGGCTAGAACAAAAAGATGAGCGTCTAAAGCAAGAGAAAGCTGGCGAAAGCGCACGTCAAAAGACCATCGAGAAAGAACTTGAGTGGGTTCGTCAAAACCCTAAAGGTCGTCAAGCTAAGTCTAAAGCTCGTATGGCTCGTTTTGAAGAACTGACGACTGGCCAATACCAGAAGCGTAACGAAACCAACGAACTGTTCATCCCGCCAGGTGAGCGCCTAGGTGACAAAGTTCTTGAAGTTAAGAACCTAACTAAGTCATACGGTGACCGCGTTCTTATCGATGACCTATCGTTCAGCATGCCTAAGGGTGCAATCGTGGGTATCGTAGGTGCCAACGGTGCGGGTAAATCAACACTATTCAAGATGCTAAGCGGCGCAGAACAGCCAGATTCAGGTACAGTTGAACTAGGCGAAACCGTTAAGCTTGCTTCTGTTGATCAGTTCCGTGACAGCATGGACGACACTAAGACAGTATTCCAAGAGATCTCTGAAGGCGCTGATATCATTAAGATCAACAACTTCGAAATCCCTGCGCGTGCTTACTGTTCTCGTTTCAACTTTAAAGGCAACGACCAACAGAAGATCATCGGTGAGCTTTCTGGTGGTGAACGTAACCGTGTTCACTTAGCGAAACTGCTAAAAGCGGGCGGTAACGTACTGCTACTCGATGAGCCTACCAACGACCTTGACGTTGAAACGCTACGTGCTCTTGAAGAAGCACTGCTTGAATTCCCGGGCTGTGCAATGGTTATCTCGCATGACCGTTGGTTCCTTGACCGTATTGCGACCCATATCTTAGACTACCGTGATGAAGGTCAAGTTAACTTCTACGAAGGTAACTATACTGAGTACACTGAGTGGCTTAAGCAGACTCTAGGCGCACAAGCGGCAGAGCCGCACCGTATCAAGTACAAGCGTATAGCTAAGTAAATAAGCTTGTATTTTGAACAAAGGCCGCGATAATAGCGGCCTTTGATATATCTGGCTTACGTGTAATGCATCGATATAGAGAGATTACTTATGGTTGAAAGACGTCAATTTTCACGAGTTATTTATCAAGTCCCGACTGAGATCTCACAAGGACAAGTAAATGTATCAGGCTCAGTGCAAGACTTATCACTCCATGGTTTACTCATTCAATGCAATGAATCAAAACAACTTAGCCATGATGTCCCTGTTCAAGTGAGCTTTAAACTCGAAAACAGTGATATCAATATTCAGTTAGAAGCAACGATAGTCTCTACCATCAATACCTCAATGCGTTTACGCATAGAGCATTTAGATATTGATAGTATCAGCCACCTTAAGCGCCTTGTTGAGCTTAATGTTGGTGACGATGACCTGCTTTATAGAGAGATTGAACACCTTACCGACTTAGGCAAGGAATAATATCTCCATTACCCTTTTTCTATTAGAAGCATTTAGTTAATACAGAACCATGTCTAAAAAAGTGTCCATTACTATTCCCTCTAGTCAGGGGGAACAGACGTTTTACTTCGGTCGAAAAGCCGTACTCTTATGCATGACAACCCTGCTCTCAGTACCGATGTTGATTGGTGGTGCAACCTACATGCACCTTGAGAGTAAAAACAAGCTAGCTGCACAAGCCGGTGATGCACAACAGTTAATTGAAACTCTGATTGTTGAAAAAGAGCAGACCGAGTTCTTATACGCGGAACAAGTTGAAACCAACCACAACCTATCTCAAGCCTTAACTGAGAAAGAAGGTACGATTCAATTACTGGGTAAGCGTGTATTCGATGTGGAATCCGTTCTAGGCCTGGCTGATGAAGAGTTACACACCGATGAGGTTTCACTAGAAGACCGTATTGATGCTGCAGCCGTCGATTCCGCGGTAAGAGCTACCATGTTCCGCTTAATTCCTAATGATAGTCCGATGGCTTATCAACGCATCTCGTCTTCATACGGTCACCGTACTAACCCAATTACAGGCAAACGCCACAACCATACTGGTATCGACCTTACTTGTAAGCGTGGTGAAGATATCTTAGCACCGGCAGATGGTGTGATTGAAACCGTACGCCCAAGCAAGAAAGGCTTTGGTAACTTTATCACCATGCGCCATTCATTTGGCTTCATGAGCTCTTACGCGCATCTGCAAAAATTCAAAGTTCGCAGCGGTCAGTTTGTCAGTAAAGGTGATGTGATTGCGAGCTGTGGTAACTCAGGTAACTCAACTGGGCCACATCTGCATTATGAAGTACGCTTCCTTGGTCGCTCATTGAACCCTCAATACTTGATGGATTGGACACCGGAAAACTTCAACTACGTGTTCGAGAAAGAGAAAAAGGTTAAGTGGGGCCCACTAGTTCAGCTGATTGATAATGTGGTTCGCTTGCAGATCAACCTAACTAACGTGCCTTACATCAGTTCAACTATCGACACAGTATCCAGCGATGATAACCGAGTATCGAACGAGAATAACAAAGAGCCTATCGTGACTAACTAGGTTTGTTCGTTTGGCCCATGATGATCCAAATGCATTTCGCCTACTATAGGCCAGATGCAATATCGGCATTCAACACAAACAAAAAGAGCGACCAAATGGTCGCTCTTTTTTATTTTTCAAACCACACTATTAACCGCGATGAATCGAGTCATGTGCTTGTTTTAACAGGCTTTGGCTCTCTTGTAAAAATTGTTGTGAGTAGTCACCAAACCAATCACTCACTTGGTTGAAGCTCTCAACAAACTTAGCCTTATCTTTGCCATCTAGAATTTCTAACGCTTCTCCGAAACAGCTATGGAAGCGTCGAATCATCTCAATATTCTCATCCGAAGAAAGAATGATATCGCCGTACAAGTTCGGGTCTTGAGCAAACAGACGACCAACCATCGCAATCTCAAGTCGGTAGATTGGCGAGCTTAGTTTCAGAAGTTGATCAATGTTCGGGTTCTCTTTACTCAGGTGCAAGCCGTAAGCAAAAGAGGTGAAGTGACGAAGTGCTTGAATCAAGGTCATGCCGTGATCGTGTTCAGCTGCATCCATCTGGCAAAGGCTCGCGCCCCAAATACCAAATTGATTCAGTAGCCATTGGTAACTTTCAGAACCACGACCATCACTGTAAACAATCACCTGCTTAGCAAGGCTAGGAACATCAGGGCCAAACATTGGGTGCAATCCAACTACTGGGCCTTGATGCATGTTCATCATTGCTTGTAGAGGTTTAGATTTAATTGACGTCAAATCACATAGAATACAATCGCTTGGTAGATTACCTAGCTTCGCAATCACACCTTCCGTTAGGTGAATTGGAACCGTGACAACCACAAGCCCAGCATTATCTAAGATTTCGTCGGCCTTATCCCAATCTTGGCTGCCAAGGATTTTTACTTCGTAGCCAGACAGTTTGAACATACGACCAAACAAGCCACCAAGTTGACCATTACCACCAACGATAACCACTGAACGTAACTCTGGGTTAAGACACTTAAAGCCAGAATCTTTCTCGCTGGCATAAGACTCACGCATAGTACGACGCAAAATATCTTCGATTAACTGTGGTGGAACCCCTATTTTCTCAGCTTCTTGACGACGAGATGCCAGCATCGCAGCTTCACGCTCTGGTACATAAATAGGTAAACCATGTTCACTTTTTACTTCGCCTACTTTCTCTACTAGAGCAAGGCGTTGAGCCAGTAAATCCAACATTTGTTTATCGACAGCATCGATTTGGTCGCGTAATTCGTTCAGTTCAACGGCCATTTTATTCCTTACTAATCTATAAGCCCGTGCCAATCTATCAGCCCACAATCACGTAGGTTCGCTAGCAACAGATCTTAAAATGCCCCATTAGATGAGGCACTTAAATTTAAAACTCTGACTAACCTTTCAAGCGGTTCTCTAAGAACGGGACTAATTCCGTATGTGCATGTTTCAATAGTGCCTCAGTTGAATCCCAATTGATACACGCGTCGGTAATAGAAACGCCGTATTTCATTTCATTGAGAGGTATATCCGAAGATTGGTTTCCTTCGTTAATATGGCTTTCAATCATAAGGCCGATAATCGATTTGTTGCCTTCACGAATTTGGTGAATCACATCTTCTGCAACTAAAGGTTGGCGACGGAAATCTTTACGAGAGTTCGCGTGGCTACAGTCGACCATTAGCGCTGCCTCTAAGCCAGATTTACCCAGCTCTTGCTCACATTCGTGTACCGATACTGAATCGTAGTTCGTCTGCTTACCGCCACGTAAAATCACGTGACCATTTGGGTTACCTTGCGTTGTTAGTAGTGCAACTTGACCTTCGCGGCTGATACCCATGAAACGGTGGCTAGAAGAAGCCGCCTGCATTGCATTGATTGCAGTGCCTAGGTTGCCATCGGTACCGTTTTTAAAACCGATTGGCATTGAAAGACCACTTGCCATCTCACGGTGAGTTTGAGATTCAGTCGTACGTGCGCCGATAGCTGCCCAGCTGAAGGTATCTGCTAGGTATTGCGGGCTGATTGGATCTAATGCTTCAGTCGCCAATGGAATTTCCATCTCAGCGAGTTCAACAAGTAGCTCACGACCAACATGCAGACCATGCTCAATATCGAAAGTGCCGTCTAGATGCGGGTCATTGATCAAACCTTTCCAACCTACAGTGGTACGAGGTTTCTCAAAGTAAACACGCATAACAATATACAGTTGATCGCTAAGTTGCTCAGATAAGGCTTTAAGGCGTTTCGCGTACTCTTTCGCAGCTTCAATGTCATGGATAGAACATGGGCCACATACAACAAGCATGCGATGATCTTTCTTATGAATGATGTTTGCGATAGTTTGACGAGACTCTTGAATGAAACGACGAGCATTATCACTCAAAGGCAGTTTTGCTTTTAACTCCTCAGGAGTAATCAGTACCTGTTCGTCGATGATATTGACATTGCTTAATTCACTTTTCTGCATAACTCAACCTGTATATTTATTTTTACACCCAACATTTCCGTTTGGGTTAACAATCTTTAAAAACACAATAACAGCTAAAAAAGCGATTGCAAGTGTAAACAATAAAAAACATTGGCTGTAAATTTTATTTTACACATTAAATTCAACTCACTCTAAGAGATAAATAGGTTTAAACCACGGATCACACATACAAAAAAGGCGATATTTATCATATCGCCTTATCTAAAATTATAATGTGTTTATTTATCACTCACTGCCTAGCATTCGCTTAATCGTCTCTGAGGTCTTTTTCCACCTAGCATCCGAGTGAAGTGTCGACAAATCAAAGCTGTGTTTTTTAAGCAATGAGTTGGCTAAAGGCACCTCTTGAATCGCTAAGTGATCCAGAGCTTCAATTTGTGCATCTCGTTTATTACACATCAACACCATGTCACAACCTGCATTCAAGGCCGCTTTCGCTCTGTCGGCTGGTCCGCCCATAATGGCAGCGCCTTCCATCGTTAAATCGTCAGAGAATACCAAGCCTTTAAACCCAAGCTGCTGCTTCAATACTTTCTGTAGCCAATACTGTGAACCACTCGCAGGTTGATCATCATAGTGAGAGAAAACCACGTGAGCTGGCATCATGGCATCCAATATTCCAGCTTCAATTTGCGCCTTGAAGATTGCCATGTCGGTTTCGAAGATGTCGTCTCTAGGGTCATATGGCGTCTCTAAGTGTGAGTCAGCAATCACGCCACCATGTCCAGGGAAGTGCTTGCCTGTCGTCGCCATGCCAACCGACTTCATGCCTTTGATGAAAGCGCTGCTATGACGAACAATGGTATCAATATCTTCACCAAACGCTCGGCTACCAATCGCTTTACACTCGTGGCCTTTGTCTAATACTGGCGCAAAGCTCAGATCGATATCATGGGCAATCAATTCTGCCGCCATCAACCAACCCGCTTGTTCTGCTAACTGTTCGCCATTATTCTTAGTCGCGAATTCTTGAGCAGCTGGGATAATTGAAAAGCCATCGCGGAAGCGCTGAACTCGGCCACCTTCTTGATCGACACCAATCAAAATAGGACGTTTCGCTACCTTGCGAATTTCTTTGTTTAACGCCGATAACTGTTTGCTATCGTGGTAGTTTCGAGCAAATAAGATGAGACCACCAACAGTTGGGTGATCTAAAATTTCTTTGTCTTCCGCAGTCAGTTCGTAGCCTGCAACATCAACCCACAACGGTCCCATATTTATCCCTTATTAAACCTAATTTCATAAACTTCCCGAGATTATTCTCTTTAAATTTGCTTTACAATGTTTTTAAACCAATCTGTGGAAGACTTTAAGAATGCAGTGCAAGAGCTTAGAAATGGATCATAAAGAACTGTATATCGGTGTGATGTCAGGGACGAGTATGGACGGTGTTGATACTGCCTTAGTGTCGATTGAAGATACGCGCATCACATTGCTTGCTCATGATGAGTTCCCAATGCCTGACGACCTCAAAGTGCGTCTGCTTGAAGTTTGTATTGGTCAGAAAACCGATTTAATTGCCATTGGAGAACTCGACCACCAGCTTGGCCATCTGTTTGGCGATGCGGTTTTGCAACTTCTCGAAAAGTCAGGTACACCTGCATCTTCTGTGACTGCGATTGGTAATCATGGTCAAACGGTATTCCACCAGCCAAGCGGCGAATCTCCATTTACCATGCAGTTGGGTGATGCCAACATCATTGCCGCTAAAACACAGATTCAAACGGTTGCCGATTTCAGGCGTAAAGACATGGCATTAGGCGGACAAGGTGCGCCATTAGTCCCTGCCTTCCACCATACTATTTTCCAGCCACAAGACAGCTCAGTTGTGGTGTTGAATATTGGTGGTATCTCGAATATTTCAGTGCTGCGCCCTAATCAGCCAACACTTGGTTATGATACTGGCCCGGGCAATATGTTGATGGACGCTTGGGTTGATAAACACACGGGCGATAAGTTTGACCGTGATGCCCAATTTGCGCTTAAAGGTCAGCTCAATCAAGCCTTTCTCGAACAGTTGTTAAATGAATCTTATCTATCTCAAATACCACCGAAAAGTACTGGTAGAGAACTGTTTAATCTACCGTGGCTAGAGCAACAATTAACAGAATTTAAAGATCTTGCAGCAGAAGATGTTCAGCGCACACTTTGTGAATACACCGCATTGACGATAGCCAATGAAGTGGAGACTTATCGCTTGGGTGACCAGCCTGCACTGTATGTGTGTGGCGGTGGTACACGAAATCCATTGTTGATGAAGAGGCTGTCTGAACTGCTTCCAAGTTGGGAGGTTGACTCAACCACCAGTAAAGGCGTGGACGCCGATTACATGGAAGCGATGGCTTTTGCGTGGCTTGCTCAACGTCATATTCATCAACTGCCAAGCAATTTACCAGAAGTGACTGGCGCAAGCAGAGCGGCCTCTCTAGGCGTTCTCTATCGTGCTGACTAAACAACTTTAGAACCATCATTTTAGAATCACCATTTAAGGATCATTATGAGTAACGACGCTCTCATATCAGCGCTCTCGCACCTCGTTTCGGAGGGGAGAAACCCTGACACTATGGATATTGATCTGCTCACCTCTCTCGAAGTGGTTGAAAAGATTAACCAACAAGACAAGCAAGTCCCGCTGGCGATTGAAGCGGAACTGCCACAGATCGCGAAAGCGGTCGATAAAATTGCTCATGTCTTTCAAAACGGTGGTCGACTGATTTATATGGGCGCAGGCACCAGTGGTCGATTAGGTGTGTTAGACGCCTCAGAATGCCCACCGACTTTCGGTGTTTCGGACAAAATGGTTATCGGCTTAATTGCAGGCGGACCAGAGGCGATTTTAAAAGCCAAAGAAGGTGCAGAAGACTCGCTAACTCTCGGCATTGAAGATCTGAAAGCGATTCAGTTTTCAGAAAATGATGTCGTGGTAGGTATTGCTGCGAGCGGTCGCACACCTTACGTGATTGGTGCACTCAACTATGCCAATCAGCTTGGCGCAGTAACGGTTGCATTATCTTGTAACCCTGACGCTCCAATTGCTGAAATCGCTCAAATCGCAATTAGCCCGGTGGTTGGCCCAGAAGCATTGACTGGTTCAACACGACTCAAATCAGGTACAGCACAAAAGCTGGTGCTTAATATGCTGACCACTGCCAGCATGATTCGCATTGGTAAGAGCTACCAAAACCTTATGGTCGACGTAAAAGCGACCAATGAAAAGTTGGTTGCCCGCGCCGCTCGTATCGTTATCCAAGCAACGGAGTGCGATAAAGCACTGGCGGTGTCGACACTTAAAGCGACTGATTACGATGTGAAGTTATCTATTTTGATGATTCTAACAGGGCTAGATTTAGAGTTAGCCAAGGCTCAGCTTGATAAGCAAAATGGCTTCTTGAGAAAAGCCGTCGAGAATAATCAGTAATCTTAATTTGGCTTGTAGCTTCTCATTTAGACAGCTACTTCAACGACATACAAAAAGACCAGCACACACGCGGTACTGGTCTTTTTTTAGTTTTAATTTTTTATGGCTAGCTTGGGCTTAATAGTCGTTTGAGAACTCGTCCCAGCCGCGTTGCCATTCCATACGGAAACGTTGAGCGTCTTCCGTACCAGAACACACGCCTTCATACACCTGACCAGATAAACCAATCTGATAAGCATGGTTCGGATTACAATATTCAGTCACACCTAGGTGATAACCTTCTGTGTAACTCGCTTGATCGACTGCGCCAAGCTCAGTCATCTCTGAATACGAACGCTGAGTGTGGCCTTTGATACCATCACGATAGCCAATCTCTTGCCAATTGCCTTCAGCTGCTAAATCTTGAACATTGGCGCTGCATCCTGCAAGGCTAAATGCCACGGCGAATAGTACGATTATTTTTTTCATTTCAATCCTTTATATTGTTACTTCACCACTTTCTGACGAAGCGCTGCCTTTGTGGTGATTCTCCGCTGAACGCCTATCGATGTCCACTTATTGTCTAATGTTCGCCACTTTAGGTTCATTCCGACCACTCAGAATCAATAGTCGCCGTTAAGCCAACTCAAACAACCTCTCTATAGAGCTAATAGGCCTCTCGATAGAAATATCGGCCACTCAGCACAGTGAACAAACCACTAAATCAGTTATAACACCGCTAAATTGGCTATTCGACCACTCACTCTCGTAGCGGAAGTTTCTTCTCATCGACTCCTTTAATATACACCCTGACTTAATTAATACATTCAGGGATAACAAATTATGATGTGGTTTCTTACCTGTGTCGCAGCACTCATTGGTGGCTACTTTATTTACGGTACCTTTATCGAGAAGATTTTCGGTATCAATGAAAAACGCCAAACACCTGCTCACACTAAGCAAGATGGCGTGGACTACGTTCCAATGTCGACACCAAAGGTTTACCTAGTTCAGCTGCTTAACATCGCAGGTGTAGGTCCAATCTTCGGCCCTATCATGGGTGCCCTTTATGGTCCAGCAGCAATGCTTTGGATCGTTCTAGGTTGTATCTTCGCAGGTGCAGTACACGACTACTTCTCAGGTATGTTATCTATCCGTAATGGCGGAGCTTCGGTTCCAACCATCACTGGACGTTACCTAGGCAATGGCGCAAAACACTTTATGAACATCTTTGCCATTGTTCTACTGCTTCTTGTTGGTGTGGTATTCGTATCTGCTCCAGCAGGTATGATCACTAACCTAGTGAACGACCAAACTGATTTCGCGATGTCTGCAACTACGATGGTTGTTATCATCTTTGCTTACTACATCATCGCAACGATTGTCCCTGTCGATAAAATCATTGGTCGCTTCTACCCACTGTTCGGTGCACTGCTTATCTTTATGTCTGTTGGCCTAATCACTGCGATTGGTCTATCTGACGAACACCAAATCATGGGGGGCTTTGAGATCAGCGACATGTTCACCAACATGAACCCGAATGACCTACCACTTTGGCCTGCTCTCTTCATCACTATCGCATGTGGTGCTATCTCTGGCTTCCACGCCACTCAGTCTCCTCTGATGGCGCGTTGTATGGAAAACGAGAAGAACGGTCGCTTCGTATTCTACGGCGCAATGATTGGTGAAGGCATCATCGCTCTAATCTGGTGTGCACTTGCTCTGTCTTTCTTCGGTTCGGTTGAGTCTCTGTCTGACGCAATTGCAAACGGCGGCCCAGGTAACGTGGTATACAGCGCTTCATTTGGTCTACTGGGTGTATTTGGCGGTATCCTTGCTTTCCTTGGCGTGGTTATCCTACCAATCACTTCTGGTGACACAGCGTTCCGTTCAAGCCGTCTTATCCTTGCTGAATACTTCAACATGGAACAGAAAACACTGCGTAACCGTCTACTAATGGCGTTACCACTGTTCGTTATCGGTGGCATCCTGACTCAAGTTGATTTCGGTATCATCTGGCGCTACTTCGGTTTTGCTAACCAATCAACAGCCGTAATGATGCTGTGGACAGCTTCAGCTTACCTACTTCGCCACAACAAACTGCACTGGGTAACAACAGTTCCAGCTATCTTCATGACGTCTGTGTGTATCACATTCATCCTGAACAACAGCCAACTGGGCTTCGGTCTACCAATGCAAATCTCAACCATCATTGGTGTGGTGAGTGCGCTAGGTGTTGCGGCTTACGTTATTAAAATTTCAAAAGGCAAAGGCGATATCGACCTAGCTGATGAAGAAGAGAAAGAAGCAAAAGGCGTTACCAAAACAGCCTAGTTCTTTAAGGCTCTTGGGAACAAGAGACCAATCTTCAGAGAAAGAGACAAAAGAACAGCCAAACACAACTTCGCTTGCTCCCGTAATCACTCAGTGATTCGTGGAATCTAAGACTAAAGCCCGTCCACTGTGATGGGCTTTAGTGTTTTCAGGCGTTAGTGCTTTCGACTCTGGGAAGCGAATATAACCTACGAAAACACAAGCAAAGCTACCGTTACCAAGCAATGAGCTTTACACTTAACAAGCGTCTCAATAGGTGAAAATATGGAACTCATTCTCTCTCTGCTGCAACAAACCTGCGTCTACTTAGTGATTGCTTACATGCTGAGTAAAACCCCACTGATTCTCCCTTTGTTGAGCATCTCATCTCGCTTAAGCCATAAGATCAGCTGCTACGTTCTGTTTTCCCTGTTCTGCATTATGGGTACCTATTTCGGACTGCAGATCAATGATGCCATCGCCAACACGCGTGCGATGGGTGCGGTAATGGGAGGTCTGTTTGGCGGCCCTGTCGTTGGCTTTGCCGTCGGCTTTACTGGTGGAATTCACCGTTACTCATTAGGCGGCTTCACAGACTTGGCTTGTGCGATTTCAACCACAGCAGAAGGCTTGATTGGCGGCCTGTTACACGTTTATCTCGTGAGAAAGAACAAAGCCAGCCAACTGTTTAATCCGTTAGTGGTTTTCTCGGTAACCCTGTTTGCAGAGATCATTCAGATGCTGATTCTGCTGGCGGTCGCAAAACCCTTCGAACAATCCTATGCTCTGGTCTCCGATATTGCGGCGCCAATGATCATCGCTAACTCGGTCGGTGCAGCACTGTTCATGAGCATCATCCAAGACAGAAAAACCATCTTCGAAAAGTACTCGGCTACCTTCTCACGCCGCGCACTGACCATTGCCGAACGTTCGGTGGGTATTTTGCATGGTGGGTTCAATTCCGATAACGCACAAAAAATCGTACGTATCGTTTATGAAGAGACCAACGTAGGGGCGGTAGCGATTACCGACCGAGAGAAAATCCTCGCGTTCGTTGGTATTGGTGATGAACACCATATTCCGAACACCCCGATTTCATCGCAAAGCACGCTCACTTCGATGGAACAGAACGACATCATCTACCTTGATGGCAAAGAGAACCCATACCAATGCTCCTTGTCGCAGGATTGTAAATTGGGTTCTGCGTTGATTATTCCATTGCGCGCGGGTAACGAAGTGGTCGGCACCATCAAGCTCTATGAGCCAAAGCTGAAACTATTCTCAACTATCAATATGTCGATGGGTGAAGGTATCGCTCAACTATTATCGAGCCAGATCCTATTTAGCAACTACCAGCAGCAGCAAACGCTACTGACACAAGCAGAAATCAAACTGCTGCACGCTCAAGTGAACCCGCACTTCTTGTTCAATGCGCTTAATACTATCAGCGCAGTAACACGTCGTGACCCAGATAAAGCTCGAGAGTTGATTCAACACCTGTCTCACTTCTTTAGAAGCAACCTAAAGCAGAACATCAACACCGTGAAGCTCAAAGATGAACTGGCACACGTCAATGCGTACCTCACCATTGAGAAAGCACGTTTCACCGACCGATTAGAAGTCGAATGGGACATCGACCCACAGTTGTACGAATCTCAACTGCCGAGCTTTACTCTGCAACCATTGGTTGAGAACGCCATCAAACATGGTATTTCGAACATGTTGGAAGGTGGCACAGTAAAGATCTACAGCGAACCTTTCGGAGGTGGATTCAAACTGATCGTCGAAGACAATGCAGGCAACTATCAGAAACCATCTCAAGATCATGTCGGATTAGGTATGGAGATTGTTGATAAACGACTCACTAATTTCTTTGGACAAGACTCAGCACTAAAAATAGAATCTCAACCACAGCAATTTACTCGAATGAGCTTTATCATACCTATACTAAAATAACGGTCTTTTCGTGAGTGATAGCTTCTCGGTAAGCATATTTAGAAGACATATATAGAAACAAGCAGGGATAGAATCAAGATGAAGATTGTAGGATGTTAAAAGCACTAGTTGTCGATGATGAGCTTTTTGCTCGCGAAGAGTTGATTGAGCTGCTGACTGAAACAGGAGAAGTGGAAGTCATTGGCCAAGCGAGTAATGCAATTGAAGGGCTAAAGCAAATCAACCTTCTCAAGCCTGACGTGGTGTATTTGGACATTCAAATGCCTCAGGTTACTGGGATTGAATTGCTGAGCATGCTTGACCCGGAAACCATGCCTTATGTGGTGTTTGTGACCGCCTACGATCAATATGCGATTCAAGCCTTTGAAGACAATGCCTTTGACTACCTACTCAAACCCGTCGAACCTTGTCGATTAAACAAGAGTGTTTGCCGTCTGAATAAGGTCATCAAGCAGAATCAGAAAGCGCCAGCACAAGACATCTCTGCGATTGCTCCCTGCCACTTAGAGCAGATTCCGTGTATTGGTCATAACCGCATTGTGATCATGGCAAGCCAAACGGTTGAATGCGCCTATTCTGATATCAGTGGCGTGCATGTTCGTAGCTCATCACAAACAGCAACCTCGCAACTAACCCTGAAGATCTTGGAAGAAAAGACCGATTTGATCCGCTGCCATCGACAATATTTGATCAACATAAAATCGATCCAAGAGATCAAGTTACTAGAGAATGGATTAGCCGAGATCATCACACTGACGGGCTTTGAAGTCCCGGTGAGTCGTCGCTATCTCAAGACGTTAAAAGAGCAACTCGGCCTCCAGTAAACAAATTTCAGGTTTAGATATAGCACGATCAAAAAAGCCAACCCATCAACGTTGGCTTTTTACTGTTTAAGAATCGATAGAAATTAGTCGACTTGTTTAATCTGTAGCTCTTTTGGTACTTCGAAGAACATGTTCTCTTCACGACCTTGAATCTCTTCAACATCGGTAGCACCTAGCTCGCGGATACGATCTAAGATTTGGTTAACTAGCTCTTCAGGAGCAGAAGCACCAGCGGTTACACCGATTTTCTTCTTGCCTTCAACCCACTCAGTCTGAATGTCTTCAGGGCAATCAGTTAGGTAGCCAGGTGTGCCTAGCTTCTCAGCCAGCTCTTTCAAACGTGTTGAATTCGATGAGTTCTTAGAGCCAACAACAATCACTACGTCGACGTCGTTTGCCATCTCACGCACTGCGTCTTGACGGTTTTGAGTTGCGTAGCAGATGTCGTCTTTACGTGGGCCTTGGATCTCAGGGAACACACGGCGTAGCTCTTCAATCACATCTGCCGTCTCATCAACAGACAGTGTAGTTTGGCTCACGTAGTGTAGGTTAGTTGGATCATTCACCACTAGGTTCTGTACGTCTTCTGGCCTTTCAACCAAGTACATACCACCGGCTTGGCTAGCGTACTGACCCATAGTCCCTTCAACCTCAGGGTGACCTGCGTGACCAATCAGTACCACTTCCATATGCTTGCGGCTCGCACGAGCAACCTCCATATGAACTTTAGTCACCAAAGGACACGTTGCATCAAATACCGTTAACTCACGCTCTTTCGCTTCTTTACGAACCGCTTGAGAAACACCGTGAGCCGAAAAGATCACGATGTTGTCGTCTGGCACCTCACTCAGTTCTTCGACAAAAATAGCACCACGCTGCTTGAGCCCCTCAACAACAAAGCGGTTGTGTACCACTTCATGGCGAACATAGATCGGTGGCTGATACATTTCGAGTGCACGCTCTACGATGCTGATCGCACGATCGACACCGGCACAAAAGCCACGAGGGTTAGCTAACATTATTTTCATTTCATTGCTCATCATTTACCGCGGTACTAAGGTTGCTTCTATAGAGTTCGCCGTCAGCGAGGTTCACATTCTACAGTGAAGCGTCTAGACAGTGAAGCTCTGGGTGAGATCACAGCTGTAAGGCTATCTTATTCTAACGTTAAGATATTGACGTCAAAGGTAACGTCTTGACCAGCGAGTGGGTGATTAAAATCAACCGTCACTGAATCACCTGCGATCTCAGTAATAATACCTGGAATTTCCATACCGTCAGGACCTGAAAATGCCATGATAGTGCCCACTTCAACTTCAGAGTCGCCAACAAACTTAGCACGATCCATATAGTGAATATGATCTGGGTTTGGCATACCAAACGCGTCTTCCGCCTTCAGTTCGATAGACTTTTCAGTGCCGGCTTCAAGTCCAAGTAAGCACGCTTCAAAGTTCTCACTTAGGCTGCCATCACCCATGACGAACTTCGCTGGTTTGCCCATGTTCTCCGTACTATCGGCAACTGAACCATCCTTCATTTTAATCGTAAAATGTAGAGTTACTGCTGAATCATTTTTAATTGCTGCCACGTTACTTTCCTTAGACTTCTTTATTATTTGAGGATGCGCTGTGCTTTGCTTCCTTGTTGACTGAAGCATAAAAAAAAGCGCCGTCGGAATCAACCGACAGCGCTTAGGGCTATTCTATTCTGTGAGTCATAGACTGACTTTGAAGCAAGCTATTTGCTTTCGTCTTTCTTACGGAAACCATCTAAGATGATCATCGCAGCACCGATACAGATTCCCATATCCGCTAAGTTAAACGCAGGCCAATGGTAAGTACCCCAGTAGAAGTCTAAGTAATCGACAACAAAGCCATGTACGACTCGGTCAAACACATTACCTACTGCACCACCAATGATGATCGCATAAGCAATGTTATTCCACTTCTCTGTTGCTGGTAGTTTGCTCATCCAGTACGTCAGCATACCTGTTACCGCAAATGCGATACCCGTAAATAACCAACGCTGCCAACCACTTTGATCACTCAAGAAGCTAAACGCTGCACCGTAGTTATGCACGTACAAAAAGTTAAAGAATGGCAGCACCTCAATACGGTTTGCCCAACCATAACCCATATTGTCCATGACAAAGAGTTTAATGCCGATATCAGCCAAGAAGACCAATAGAGCCAGCCATAACCAACGTACACCAGATTGTTTTAACGAAACTTCACTCATTTCTATTCCTAGTATTTACGAAGTTGGTATTCATTGTTAGTCACCTTACGTGACCTTGATTACCAACTTGGTTAAACACATTTCCTATAACTAAAAATAACCCCAGTTGATACTGGGGCTATGATTTTTACAAAAAGTTCAGTCTTTCTCTGAGTCGTTATGCGAACTTACGCACTTCGCCTTCACCGTCGATGTTCGACACACAACGACCACAAACTTTCTCGTGACCTTCGATAGTGCCTACATCTGGAGTGTGGTGCCAGCAACGGTCACACTTCTCAGCTTCAGTAGCCGCAACTTCAACGAATAGACCAGCAACGTCTGTCGCTTGCGCTGCATCAGACTTGTCGCTCAGTGGCTTAACAACAGCTGCAGAGGTGATAAGTACGAAACGTAGCTCATCTTCTAGCTTGTTGATTTTAGCCGCTAGTGCATCGTCAGCGTATAGAGTAACTTCAGCTTGCAGTGCACCACCGATCGTTTTCTCTTTACGAGCATCTTCAAGAAGCTTGTTCACTGCGCCACGAACAGACTGGATTTCAGTCCAGAATTCGTTGCTTAGCTCTTCGCCTTCTGCAAGACCAAATAGACCTTCGAACCACTCACCTGTGAATACGAACGTGTCGCGCTGCTCTCCAGTTGGTAAAGAGCTTGGCATTTCGTTCCAAATTTCATCTGCAGTGAACGACATGATAGGTGCCATCCAACGAACTAGAGCTTCTACGATGTAGTAAAGCGCCGTTTGACAGCTACGTTGAGCATGGCTGCCCTGCTTCGCTGTGTACTGACGGTCTTTGATTACGTCTAGGTAGAAAGAACCCATTTCGATAGAACAGAACTGCATTAGACGTTGAGTCACACCGTGAGTGTTGTACTCGCCGTATGCTTTAACAATCTCTTCTTGTGCAGCTTGAGCACGGCCAACAGCCCAGCGATCAAGTGCAACCATCTCTTCAGCAGGAACTAGGTCAGTTTCAGGGTTGAAACCGTTCAAGTTCGCTAGGAAGAAACGAGCCGTGTTACGAATACGACGGTAAGCATCCGCTGAACGCTTCAGGATTTCATCAGAAACCGCAACTTCACCCGTGTAGTCTGTAGAAGCAACCCATAGACGCAGGATGTCTGCACCTAGCTTGTTGGTTACATCTTTAGGTGCAACAACGTTACCGATCGATTTAGACATCTTACGGCCGTTACCATCAACCACGAAACCGTGTGTTAGTACTTGCTTGTATGGTGCTTCGTCTTTCATCGCGATAGATGAAATTAGAGAGGACTGGAACCAGCCACGGTGTTGGTCTGAACCTTCAAGGTAAAGATCAGCACTGTGAGTGCGCTCTTCGTTCGGGAAGTTGTACTCTTCACGAGAATCAACAACAGAGAAGTGCGTAACACCTGAGTCGAACCATACGTCTAGCGTATCCATTACTTTTTCGTACTTATCAGCGTCTTCTGCGCCCATAAGTTCAGCAGCGTCTACATCCCACCAAGCTTGAATGCCTTTCTCTTCAACTAGCTTCGCAACTTTTTCAATAAGCGCTGGGCTTTCTGGGTGAAGTTCTGCTGTTTCTTTATGAACAAACAAAGCAATTGGCACACCCCAAGTACGTTGACGAGAGATACACCACTCAGGACGACCTTCAACCATGCCTTCGATACGGCTTTGACCCCATTCAGGCAACCACTCAACACTCTTGATTGACTCTAGTGCTTTAGCACGTAGGCCAGCTTGATCCATAGAGATGAACCATTGTGGTGTTGCGCGGAAGATGATTGGAGTTTTGTGTCTCCAACAGTGTGGGTAGCTGTGCTCGTAAGCGTGGTGATGCAGAAGTGCACCTTTCTCTTTTAGAACTTCTAAAACAGAGTCGTTCGCTTTGAATACGTGCTGACCAGCAAATAGCTCTGTATCTGGCAGGTAAACGCCGTTAGAACCAACTGGGTTAGCGATTTCTAGGTTGTACTTTTTACCAACCACGAAATCTTCTTGACCGTGACCAGGCGCAGTGTGAACCACACCAGTACCTGAATCTGTTGTTACGTGATCGCCAAGAACTGCAGGAACAGTAAAGTCGTAGAACGGGTGGTTGAACTGAGAAAGCTCAAGATCAGCACCTGTAGCAAAACCAAGGTTGTGGAAGTGCTCGATACCTGCACGATCCATTACGTCTTTTGCTAGTTCAGAAGCAACAACGATACGTTGAGCAGGCTGGTCGCCATTCGCTTCAACTTGGATAAGCACGTATTCAAGATCATCACGTAGACATACTGCGCGGTTAGCAGGCAGAGTCCATGGTGTTGTTGTCCAGATAACGATAGAAATTTCGCCTTGACCCGCATGACCTTCAGCTAGAGTAAATTTCTCTAGAAGCGCCGCTTCGTCAGCTGCTGTAAATTTCACATCGATAGATGGAGAAACTTTATCTTTGTATTCAACTTCAGCTTCAGCCAGAGCAGAACCACAATCAGTACACCAGTGAACGGGTTTGAAACCTTTAAGAAGGTGACCTTTGTCTGCGATTTTGCCAAGAGAACGAATGATGTTCGCTTCTGTGCCAAAATCCATAGTGCGATAAGGTTTGTCCCACTCGCCCATGATGCCAAGACGTTTGAAGCTCTCTTTCTGACCTTCAACTTGACCCGCAGCGTACTTTCGACACTCTTCGCGGAATTCAGCCGCCGAAATCTTCTGACCAGGCTTACCTTTCTTCTTCTCAACCATTAGCTCGATTGGAAGACCGTGACAGTCCCAACCAGGGATGTACGGTGCATCAAAACCAGAAAGGGTCTTAGATTTGATAATAATGTCTTTAAGAATCTTATTCAGCGCGTGGCCAATGTGAATATCGCCGTTCGCGTATGGAGGGCCATCATGCAGTACGAAAGATTTTTTACCTTTCTTTGCCTTACGGATTTCGCCGTAAAGATCTTCTTTGTACCAACGCTTCAGCATTTCTGGCTCACGATTTGCCAGATTGCCGCGCATTGGGAACCCTGTTTCTGGTAAGTTCAGGGTATCTTTATAATCACTCATCGATTCTTAATTCCGTTATATTGGGCGAAGTTAGACATTATGTTAATCGGTGGAATCATCCGATTAATTCTTTAGCTGAAGCAGCCACACCCTTGCGGCTTCAGCATCCAATTCTATTTGATTCTTTAGTGCGTCGAACGATTCAAATTTTATCTCGTCGCGCAGTTTGTGCAAAAGTCGTACTTCTAACTGTTTACCATATAAATTGGCTTTAAAGTCAAAAAAATGCACTTCCAATTGCTGCCTTACCCCATTAACTGTTGGTCGTTGTCCAATATTAGCAACGCCACCGACAGGAACACCGTCGATATCCAAAGCTTCAACAACATACACTCCCGATACAGGAGAAACACAACGCTTTAATGGAATATTAGCGGTAGGGAAACCGATAGTTCTCCCTAGTTTTCGACCATGGGACACTCGACCACTAATACTGTAATCACGTCCTAACATGGTAGCACTTGCAGCCAAGTCATCGACCGCTAATGCATTTCGTATCTCAGTACTGCTTACTCGTAATTGGTTTAAGCAATAGCTTTGGGTGCTGACCACCTCAAAACCGTACTTCTCGCCCGCCTCTTTGAGCATAGCGAAATTACCGGTACGACCTTTACCAAAGCAAAAATCGTCACCAACCACCAAGAACTTCACACCAAGCTTATCAACCAAAAGATCCTTAATGAATGCTTCCGCGGATAAACTTGCAAAATACTGATTAAAATTAACACACAATAAGCGACTGATATCTAGCTTACTCAGTTGCACGTATTTGTCTCGTAAACGAGTTAAACGTGCTGGCGCTCTATCTCGGGCAAACAGCTCCATAGGCTGCGGTTCAAACGTCATAACAACAGAAGGTAGCCCTAATGCTGCAGCTTGTTTAGAAACCTGACTCAAAACCTCTTGATGTCCTAAATGAACACCATCGAAGTTACCTATGGTTAATACACAGCCATGATGCTGCGCTTTAATATTGTGTATACCTCGGATCAGTTCCATTATGATCAGCTAAAACCTGTTATTTGCATCATTTATTGTGTGAAACCGACGGATTATATACTAATCAGTATTAATCTGTCGCTGCTTTTAAATGTTTTACTCGGATACCTAAAATCAGTACCGAAACAATATAAACAAAGCCACCAAGTCCAATCAAGCCAGTTAATGTCAGCGCTCTCTGGCTAAAGCTCCATTCAAGCCAATGTTGCATATTATCCAGCTGCCATAAAATAGCCGCTACCATCACCACACCTGAGATAATTAATTTGGCACTGAACAACAAGGTTGTCTTAGTTAATTGATACACACCCGCAAGGTGCAATCCTCGATATAACAAGGCCATATTCACAAAGGCAGACAGTGCCGTCGCAATCGCCAAACCCACATAGCCATAAAAATAAGCAAAGATCGCGTTAAACACCATATTGGTCACCATAGCGATAATGCCGTACTTAACCGGTGTTTTGGTATCTTGGCGAGAGTAATAGCCCGGAGCTAAAACTTTAATCAGCATGAAATTAAGCAAGCCTGATGCGTAAGCTACCAATGACATCGATGCTTGCTGTACATCGTGTGGAGAGAACTCACCACGCATAAATAGCACCATCAACATGGGTTTAGCTAAAACGATAAGACCTAACATCGCAGGAATACCAAGCAGCAACACCATGCGCACGCCCCAATCCATGGTATGCGCGAACCCTTCCCCTTGAGCATCTACGTGTTTACGAGACAAAGCAGGAAGAATCACAGTCGCAATCGCGATACCGAATAAACCGAGAGGAAATTCAAGCAGTCGGTCTGAGTAGTACAACCAACTGATAGAGCCTGTTGCGAGGAAGCTGGCAATAAAGGTATCAAACAATAAGTTGATTTGGCTGACCGATACACCGAACAGAGCAGGGATCATTAATGTGCGGATCTTAACCACACCCGGGTCTCTCCATCCCCACTTCGGCTTAACCAACACACCCGCTTTGATCAAGAAAGGCATTTGGAAAAGGAATTGGACTAAGCCACCAAGAAACACACCAATAGCCAAACCAATTTCTGGTTGTTCTAAATTAGGTGAGATAAACCATGCAGCGCCTATGATCATCACGTTCAAGAACACAGGAGTAAAAGAAGAGACCGCAAATTTACCTAATGTATTAAGAATGGCACCAGATAAAGCGACGAAGGTGATAAACCATAAATAAGGAAAGGTAATCTTGAGCATAAAGCTCGCTAGCTCAAATTTGGGTGCTGATGGGCCATCATTTAGCCAGTCGATAAACCAACCCGCACCAAACATCGCGGTGATCACGCCAGAGCCCAATACCCCGATGACGGTGACAATAGAAACTAAAACCCCGAGCGTCCCCGACACCTTAGCAATTAAATCTCGTGTCTTATCTTTATCACCTGCGGCGTGATATTCCGTTAATACAGGAACAAACGCTTGAGAAAACGCACCTTCTGCAAAAAGTCGACGTAAGAAATTAGGAATTTTATTAGCGAAGAAAAATACGTCGGCACTCGCTCCTGCCCCCATCAAATTTGCTACTACTACATCACGTACTAGCCCCAATACACGGGAAACAAAAGTCATTGCGCTGACAATCAGGCCTGACTTTAATAGTCGTTTACTCACAGAAACCTCTGACACTGGTTGATTACTTTCAAGCGAGGATAAATACTATCCTGTCCTAAGAAGCATATTTATTAGCATTGGTCTAAAAATGCTGTTAGAATCCCCGCCATCTTAACCGCGATGACCTTTCCATACCAAAGTTTGTTTGGCTACGATTGGTTTTTGCACAAATCATTTGACAATTAAGCGCTAATGAGGGATAGTCCTCGCCCTTAAATTGTCACCGAACTAAGTTTTTGGGAGTTAGACCCTTGGCAAACAGTAAATCTGCTAAGAAGCGCGCTATCCAAGCTGAGAAACGTCGCCAGCACAATGCTAGCCGTCGTTCTATGATGCGCACTTACATGAAAAAGACTATCGCAGCTATCGCAGCTGGTGATAAAGAAGCTGCAACTGCTGCTCTTGTAGAAGTTACACCACTTCTTGACCGTATGGCGACTAAAGGCCTTATTCATAAGAATAAAGCTGCACGTCATAAGTCTCGTTTCGCTGCTGCAATCAAAGCTCTTTAATAGAAATTTGATTACAACGCAAAACGAAAAAAACCGGCCTAGGCCGGTTTTTTTATATCTAAATTTTGAGTAACGCTTTTATTTTACGTGCTAACAGCCGTTTTTCTGACCGATAAACAATTTAAGCAGATAGATAAAACAAACAATCAGAAAAATAAATAGAGAAGCAAATTGGTACGTAGATAGATAGGTAAACACTAACGTTCAATGTGAAATGCTAACACTTCCTTGTGTCATTCTATCGCTGATAAGAAATCCCCCTCCCACCAGCAATAAGCTACTTGCAGTAAATACCATGCAGTAGGTTAATCATCGCTTTTACTTCTTCACTACTCAATGTGTAATACACAGTTTGAGCTTCTTTGCGAGTTTCGACCAAACCATCTCTTCTCAACCAAGCAAGATGTTGAGATAAAGCAGACTGACTCAGTTCCAACTTGCCACACAACTCCCCAACCGACAGTTCAGTGCCATGTAATAGGCACAAAATCTGTAAGCGACGCTCGTTAGCCATGGCTTTGAGTAGAATCACAGCTTGTGCTGAGTTCTTCTCCATCTCTTTTAAGTTCATAGTTTGGCTCCCTACAACCTTTACGCCAACTACGGGCTATCAGTATTTCCGGCATATTGCGGAGTTATGATAATCGATATCAATTCATTAACAAACCATCTCACTCGAACAATTTGCTAAAATCTGCGTCACATACGTTTTTTACTGCTGGATGTTGGATCATCCTCTCAGCAAATATGACGTAGTACTCCTCTTTTAACTCTTCAATACCGCCTAATAGTTGCAGTGATGTGTCGTCTTCCACTTCAGACATATAAATCGTCGGTGCTAAAAATATTACGTCATGATGGTAACGAGCAAAAGCCTTCATCAATGCGGCATCATCAAACTCACCTAAAATATCTGGCTTAAGCCCTTGTCTATCAAACCATTGCAGCACTTTACGACCCATTGAGGTTCGGCTGCCAGGGATCAAAAGCTTTCTTTGCTCCAATACAGCAGGGAAATTAACCCCTTCAACCTGACCTGAACTAAAAAAGCTCATTCCACTCTCACCCAGCTTTTTACTGAACAGGCCCGGGCTTTGACTAGAGTCCACCGGACAGTCAGACAAAATCATATCGAGCTTATGTTGAGAGAGTTGCTCAAGTAGCATTTCATGGGTCGATTCAAAACAGCGCAAGTGAATGCTGTTATCTGGAGGGATGGTCGACATCAGTATCTTACTGACGAGTCTTTTAGAGAGCGCATCCGCGACGCCAACATCAAACAGAATATTGGAGTGCTGGCTGTAATTCACGATGTCCAGCATCTCGTAACTCAGGCCAAACATACGATCGGCATATTTAAAGACCAGTTGCCCAAGCTCTGTAGGCTCAACACTGCGGCCATTACGCTTGGTCAACTTGCCATCCATGCGTTCTTCTAAGGCTTTTATCTGCCCCGTTACCGTTTGTGGTGTTAGGAATAGGGCTTCTGCAGCTTTAGTAACAGAGCCTTGCTTGCAAACCATCCAGAAGTAATACAGATGGTTGTAGTTGAGATGCGACATAGATGTGCCGTAATAAAAGAGTAGATACCCTTTTATATCAAATATGACACCGCCACTCAACAAACTCGGAAAAACCTAACCAAATATAGATTTACCACTTATTTTTTCGAAGTGTCTGATTTCATAATGTAATATTTCATCGATTATTTTCAATTTTTTCTAACTTTTAAGATCTATATCACCTATAGAATTTCCATTAAAAAGCAATTTAAAACAACAACTTAAAACAACCACATTAGCAATGGGAATATTTAAAGAGTAAATCATCACAAAAAAGTCGCACCTAAACCAAAATGTAATATTACTGAAATATTTCCCCTCTAACATCACGCTCAGATTAAACAAACAGACCAAACACAGACTTAAACGGTCCAATGGAGAAAACATTATGAACCAAGCTACTACTGCAGCAGCGCCTATCTCGAGCACTACTCGTTGGCTACGCTGGGCTAACTTGGCATTCATGCTTTACCTACTATTACTTTCAGTTTCAATGGTTGGTACAGGCTTCAAATGGGCAACAGGCGAGCAAGCAAAGGTTCTTTTCGAATTTGCTTCACACCCAGTTGCAGGCTTAATGATTGGTTTAGTAGCAACAGCGCTTATTCAATCATCAAGTACAGTTACTTCAATTATCGTTGGCCTTGTGGCAGGTGGTTTACCTGTTGAGCTAGCAATTCCTATGATCATGGGTGCTAACATTGGTACTACGGTAACCAATACGCTAGTTAGCCTTGGTCACGTTCGTTGTAAAGAAGAGTTCAAACGTGCATTCGCAAGTGCGACAATCCACGACTTCTTTAACCTATTAGCCGTTGCTATCTTCCTACCACTAGAGATGGCGTTTGGAATTCTAGAGAAAATTTCTCACTGGTTAGTATCACCGATGCTAGCAACAGGTGATATGAGCATGGGTGGTCTTAACTTCATCAAGCCAATCACTAAGCCTGTTGTAAGTGCGATTAAAGAACCACTATCAACGTTTGGCGACACTGTTGGCGGCATCATGCTTATCGCTCTAGGTATCGCAACTATCTTCGTAGCTATTACTGTAATGGGTAAGCTGATGAAGAGCCTAATGGTTGGTCGTGCTCGTGAGATTCTAAAGAACGCAATCGGTCGTGGTCCAATCCACGGTATCGCTTCTGGCTCTATCGTGACTATCCTTGTTCAGTCTTCTTCTACGACAACAAGCTTGATGGTTCCACTAGTAGGTTCAGGTGTTCTTAAAGTACGTGACGTTTACCCATTCACTCTGGGTGCAAACATCGGTACATGTATTACGGCTCTACTTGCAGCTACAGCAGTGTCTGGTGAGTTCGCAGTATTCGCACTACAAATTGCTCTAGTACACTTGGTGTTCAACATCATGTCAACGGTATTCATCTTCGGTATCCCGTTCCTACGTGAACTTCCAGTTAAAGCGGCAGACATGATTTCAGACATGGCTGTGAAGAACAAAGCTGTAGTGGCTGGTTACCTTGTTGCGGTATTCCTTGTACTGCCTGGTAGCGTGTTAGCTCTTACCGCTTAATAGCAAAATAAACATCGCTTATAGCAAAGCCCGCTACCTCCTAGGTTGCGGGCTTTTTCTTTTTAAGAGCAGATACGGGATTCGTATAAGCGAGTATCGAAGAGAAAGAGCCAATGCGCGTTGAGAGTATACGAGTAACATAAAGCATCACACAGCATATGATTTCTCTGCTCTTCGAATCTCGATTACTCGTCACTGTAACTTAGATACAAAAAAGGCTGCACAGAGGCAGCCTTTCAATCAAACAAAGCGAGTGAGATTAAACCGAGAATGGGTACTTAATCGCTTCGTGGCATTCGTAACCTTCAACCCAGAAGTCATCCATCGTTACCCATGTTTCCAAATCTTCTAGAGACTTAATCTGAGGATTGATATGGAATGTTGGGCCAGCTAACGGCTCACGCTTTAACTGGATATCACGCATAGGTGCAAGTTGATCTTCGTAAATATGAGCATTTACTAGCTTATGGTAAGCCACGCCAGCTTTCTTACCCGTGATTTGCGCCATGATAGCTAGGAAGACATACACTTGAACCATGTTGAAGTTCAGGCCTAGGGGTACATCGCAAGAGCGCTGAGTGCTGTTTAGGTACAGAGTATCACCAAGTAGTGAGAAGTGATGGCTGTACATACACGGACGCAAACATCCCATGTGGAACTCACCTGGGTTGTAGAAGTTTAAGATCTCGCCGCGGTCATCAATACCGTTAGTTAGATCATCAACAATCTTCTTCAGTTGGTCGATATGACCGCCGTCAGGTTTTGCCCATGCACGTCCTTGAACGCCATAAACACGGCCCATGTCATCTTCACCCTTGCGGTAAGGGTTATTCAGCCATGCTTCATTCAGGTTAGAATTCGCATCCCAAGTTTTAGTCCCTAGCTTACGAAAATCTTCAGCATTGTCGTAACCACGGATATAGCCAAGCAGCTCAGCAACTGCGGCTTTCCAAAAACTCTTACGCGTTGTTACCAGTGGGAATTGGTTATTACCAACATCATATTCAAGGTCAGCATTGATCACGGTTAGGCAACGCTTGCCCGTGCGTTCATTTTCAATCCAAGTACCGTCATCAACGATACGCTGACAGAGATCTAAATACTGTTTCACACCAATTCCTTACTTCGTTTGTTGTGGTAATTCGTCTTTGTAGTGACCACGCTTGTATGCCCACACCATCATCAGCACACCGATGATAACCATTGGCAGTGACAAAATTTGTCCCATAGAGATAAATCCACCGAACAAACCTAGGTGAGCATCAGGTTCACGTACGTATTCTACTAAGAAGCGGAATGTACCATATCCAGCTAGGAATAACCCTGATACAGAACCAAGAGGACGCGGCTTTTTGATAAACCAGTTCAAGATGAAGAACAGCACGATACCTTCAAGCGCCATCTCGTAAAGTTGAGATGGGTGACGAGGAAGTGGACCACCGTTAGGGAACACAATCGCCCATGGCACATCAGTCACACGGCCCCAAAGCTCGCTGTTCATGAAGTTACCTAGACGGCCCATACCTAAACCAAATGGGACGAGTGGTGCAATCATGTCTGCCACGCCAAAGAAGGTGCGACCATTCTTTTTCGCATACCAGAACATTGCGGTGATAACACCCAGCAAGCCACCGTGGAAAGACATACCGCCAGTCCATACCTTAAATAGGTACAGTGGGTCTGCTAGGAAAAGGTCAAAGTTGTAGAAAAGTACGTAGCCAATACGACCACCCAACACCACACCTAGAAAGCCAGCAAACAGTAAGTCTGATACTTGCTCTCGAGTCCAACCACTACCCGGTTGATCAGCTCGGCGATTTGCTAACCAAAGAGCAAACATAAAACCGACAAGGTACATTAGGCCGTACCAACGAACTGAGATTGGTCCTAGTTCAATAAGAACAGGATCGATATTTGGGAATTCGATAAAACCCTGAGACATACTTGGCTCTCTATCTAAATTGATTAACGGTTAGCTCAATGACTAACAGAAAAGACACTACAGCAGCATTGTGGCTGCTATAAACATTAAAAATACCGCAAAGAATTTCTTCAGCACAGGGGTTGGCAATTGAGTGGCCAGTTTCGCACCCACTCGAGTGGTCAAAACTGAGGTACAAGATATCGCGATCAAAGCCGGTAGATAAACATAACCCAAGCTATACGCTGGAAGATCATCGACAGAAGATCCATGCCAAATGAAACCTAGCATTCCCGAAATCGCGATAACACAACCGCATACCGAAGATGAGCCGACGGCTTTACGCATTTCTACACCGTGATGGTTAAGGAAAGGTACCGATAAAGACCCACCGCCAATGCCCGCTAAGCTTGATACCAAACCAATCCCGCCGCCACACAACACGGTTTTAGCTGAACCCGGCATCGATTTTTGGCTCTTGGAGCGAATCGACAATAGCATTTGCAACGCCAACACCAAAACAATCACACCAAAGACTTTTGGTAAGTATTGAGCTGGAATTACATCGGCCACGAAAGAGCCGAGGAAGCCACCTATCACCACACCTGGCATCAACCATTTAACGACAAACATCTCTACGTTACCCAACTTTAGATGGTTAATCGCAGACGATCCCGACGTAACGATGATGGTTGATAGCGAAGTAGCCAATGCCATTTGCATCGCAAACTCTTGGGGGATACCCGCTTTAGGAAGCAAAAACAGTAAGGCAGGAACAACCAGCAAACCACCACCAATGCCTAGCAAGCCTGCTAAAACACCAACAATAGCACCAAGGCCCGCTAACAAGCCTATCAGTTCATATGACACGTTAAATCCTATTTTTTACCTGCTCGAATGAAGCCTGTAAATTCACGCTCTTCGAAATAGTTCAGCATCATACTATAGATGTCACTACCATACGGTTTTGAAAGTGCCTTATTTGCCAAATCCTGTAATTCAGCCAAGTTCGATTGACGAATCAAATATTTGGTTCTTGCGACATTCGAGGTATTCATACTTAACGTCTCATACCCCAATCCAATCAATAGCAGCGCGCCCATCGGGTCACCGGCTAACTCGCCACAAATACAAACAGGTAATTGATATTGCTTACAAGTATCATGAATTTGTTTTAATGCCATGATCACCGCAGGGTGCATTGATTCATAGACATCGGATACTCGTGAATTGTTCCGATCAACCGCTAATAAATATTGGGTTAAGTCGTTGGTACCGACTGAAACAAAGTCGACCTTATGCGCAATCAGCGGCAGTATGTACAGCATGGATGGCACTTCAATCATGATACCAACGCGAGGCATACGCACTCGGTTATCAAGCTCATGCACTTCATCATACGCTTGTTCAATCAACTGTAGCGCGTCATCCAACTCCTGTGCACCAGAGATCATCGGCAGCAAAATACTCAAGTTATGGCTTTCACAGCTCGCACGTAGCATGGCACGTAACTGAATAATAAAGATGTCAGGATGATCGAGCGTAAACCGAATACCACGCCAACCAAGGAATGGATTGTCCTCTTCGATAGGAAAATACGGTAAGGCCTTATCACCACCGATATCGAGTGTACGCATCACCACTTGTTTCTCTGGGTAGCTTGCCAGTACAGAACGATACTGCTTGAATTGTTCATCCTCTGACGGGAATCTTTGCTGCAACAAGAAAGAAATTTCAGTTCGATACAGCCCTACGCCATCAACGCCTTGGTTGATAGCGATGTTAGTGTCTGCACTTAAACCCGCATTAAGCAGAATCTCGACTTGCTTGTTGTCTTGCGTTTTTGCCGGTAGGTACAGCTCGCGATTGACCATAGAGGAGAGCTCACTCTCTTCTAGAATCAGCCCTCGATACTCTTTGAGCAGGCTTTTAGTCGGCTCAATAAAGATCTCACCGCTATACCCATCAACAATCGCTCGCTTGCCATTAGCTTGAGCTAGGTTGAGGTTTACCCCCATGACGGAAGGTATGCCAAGCGCTCGAGATAAAATCGCTGCGTGCGAGTTCGCCGCCCCTTCCAAGGAAATCACCGCTAAGAGCTTTTCTTTGGGAATAGACGCTAATACCGAAGCGGTTAACTCACGAACCACTAGGATAATCGGCTTATCTAACGTGCGAAGTTCATGTTCAGAGTTGTGGAGGAAATAGAGCAGCCTTTGTCCGAGCTCTCGGATGTCTTGTGCTCTCTCACGAAGATACACGTCCGACATACGAGCAAAGCGATTAGAATAACTCTCTACAACCTGTCTTAGTGCCCAATCGGCTTTATCGCCTTTCTGGATTTGGCTTTTTAGATCCTTACGCAGCATAGGATCGTTGAGTAAGTGAGTAAACAGGTCAAAGATCGCCAACGCATCTTTATTGATTTCGCTATCTAAGCGCTTTCGCATGCGCTTAAAGTCATTGAGGGCGTTTTCAACCGCTACCGCCAACAACTCATGCTCTCTCTCTATATTGAGCGTCGAAGCAGGATAAACATCGGTGAGTTCAGGCTGAGTGTTGTCCCACCATAAGTCACCAATCGCCACGCCCGATGAAGCTGCAATACCTTTAGTAGCCGGTAGCTTCTGTTGCTCTAACAGCCAATGGCCTTGAGTTTGGGCGTGCGCCACAATAACGGCAAGTTGTGCAGAGAGCGTGACAAGGAAGGATTCTTCCATCTCACTAAATAAACGTGGGGTCTTCTGTTGAATGACCAATACACCGAGCACTTGCTTGCGGTGGATAATCGGAGTACCGAGAAAAGAGTGATAGACGTTTTCTCCAAGCTCTGGAAAAAACTTATAAGCAGGGTGAGCAGACGCTTGTGCAAGGTTGATAGGTTCAGCACTTCTTTTAACAAGGCCAACCAGACCTTCGTCAAAACCAATGTGAATGCTATTGCCTTTGAAGATCAGGCCTTGAGTTGCCATCAACTCAAGGCGCTGCATATCATTATTTGCCAAATACACGGTGCAACATTCCGTCTGCATCGCACTGCATGTCTCTTTAACCAAAATATCAAGAGCCGTCGACACATCTTCAACTCTTGATACGTGTTCAACTATTTCCCTTAGTTGACTGAGCATGCTTAACCTCTACGCAATTTGCGCTTTCCTTTTATTTTTCGCTCTTTAAACGGCATTGCTAAAGATGCGAACTCTTTCATCGCTCGACGGTAAACATCTCGCTTGAAAGAAACAACTTGTCGAACTGGGTACCAGTAACTCACCCAACGCCAACCATCAAACTCAGGTGTACTTCCACGCTGCATATTGATATGCGATTCATCGCAATCTAAGCGCAAAAGGAACCACTTCTGTTTTTGTCCAATACAGACAGGTTTAGAATCCCACCGAACCAGTCGTTTGGGTAGCTTGTAGCGTAACCAATGACGACTTGTCGCGACGATCTTTACATCCTTTTTAGTAAGGCCAACCTCTTCATACAACTCGCGGTACATTGCCTGTTCCGGAGTCTCACCTTCATCTATTCCCCCTTGAGGGAATTGCCATGAATGTTGCCCGTATCGTTTAGCCCAGAAGACCTGACCATGGTTGTTACAGATTACAATACCAACATTTAATCGGTAACCATCGCCATCTATCACTGGCCAACCTCTATCTAAATTTTTAATTACTCTGATTTTTCCACATATCCCCAATCGGAGCAAACTTAGTGACGTGATAAGCGCTATATTTATGAATAATAACTAGGAATATGGATAAGTTTTGCTCAAATTCTAGTTACCCACACAATAGTGAGACATAGACCACATTTATTCACCTTTTCTGTGAATAACTATGTGAAGAATTACCCGCAATCGTTTTTTTTAATCCATAGATTCATCAACACCAAAAACAACAAATCAGTCAAAATAATTTTATTATTATATAAATCAGTAAATTAAAATAACATTCTAGTTTTAAAAAACATTAGAAATGTAAAAGATCTTTCAGAAACCTGACATGGTTAAAGATCAACCACTCCGATGTTTATCCACACTACTAAGTGAAAGATTCATTTTGAACCCCATTTGGCAAGCATTTTATCCACCATAAACCCCTGTTTATTTATCCACTAAATTAATATTTCAATTAATTACCTTTATGTCCTGTGGATAACCCTGAGTTTGATCCCTTCTCTCGCAAGGAGATCATTTCTTAACCAGTCGTCATTTGGTGATAACTTCTGATAAAATCATTTTTTTGATCATGCCTTTTATTATGAAACCAGAACCACAAACACAACAAGAGCTGTTAGAGCGCGCGTATGCCATCGCCGGAATGACCTTTAAAGAGCTCGCTGACGAAGCTGAGATGGTGATGCCAAACGACCTTAAGCGTGATAAAGGCTGGGTTGGGCAGCTATTGGAATGGCACTTGGGTGCACCTGCAGGCAGTAAGCCAGAACAAGATTTTGCCAAGCTCGGTATCGAGCTAAAAAGCATTCCGATTAGCTACTCTGGCAAGCCACTCGAAACCACCTTTGTGTGTGTTGCTCCTTTGATGGGTGTGCAAGGCATAACTTGGGAAACCAGCCACGTTCGAAACAAGCTGTCTAAGGTGTTGTGGATCCCTGTCGAGGGAGAAAGAGAGATCCCGCTAGCAGAGAGGCATGTAGGATCCCCATTATTATGGACACCTAGCCAAGCTGAAGACGAACTCTTGAAGCGAGATTGGGAAGAACTGATGGAGTTGATCGTTTTAGGCAATGTTGAACAGATAACAGCAAGACACGGTGAAGCACTGCATTTACGTCCGAAGGCTGCTAACAGTCGTGTGTTAACGGAAGCTTACGGTGCAAGCGGAAAACCTATCAAAACTAAACCACGTGGTTTCTATCTGCGAACTCAATTCACCCATAAATTACTGACAACACATTACGCATAGATCGTTTAATCGAGCCTCGATAGCCAAAACTATCAGTGCGTTAAAAAACAGTCTGGAATTAGAATCAATATCTCGCTACCAACGCCTCTTAATGAGGTTTGAGCGCCAGTTCAATATCACAGTAGCTTTGGCTTGGCTCATTACCAAACTCATCATAGGCGTTGTGTAAGCGAAGATACGCCTTTTCAAAGCCGAGCCGGAGTAACTCCTCTTTCACTTGATCCAAGGATCCAAAGTGAAGCGGCTCGCCGTCTTGCTTTACCGGTTCTAGCTTATGTTTGTACTCCACCGCCAATAGATATTCTGAAATATCAGAACAGCCAATAACGTACACTTTGGGTGTTTGATAAGAGTCTTTGTGCTCTCCATGTAACCACATGTCTAACTGATGCTTTTGCATAACCGGCCTCCCTTGCTCTCTATAGCTTAGTAGAACTCTATTTCTTTACTAGGGCACGTTGATTTTTCTCGATTAAAAAAACAAAAAAGAGAAGCCAATGCTTCTCTTTTTTGTCCAGTTCTAGTTCAAAAGCGCTCACTTTTGACACCTAACTATCACCGTCAATGATTTAGGGGGTTGAAAGGTGCGATCAACCCCGAAAGATTACGTCGGTATTCGCGCGCTAAGAACACGACGAAGATGACGAACGCGACGTTCAATGGTGACAACTTCAGGCTCAGAGAAACCAATTGGACGACCATCGGCTTCAAGGCCAATATCTCTTAGCAAATGAGTGTTGTGCCAAGGTAGGTCTAGTGAACTACGACGTACTTTTCGCTGCCATTCCCGCTCTTCACGACGAAGATCGGCACGGATAAGGACTGTTGCTAATTTTAAATATACTGAGTGACGCATAATAACTCTCCAGTTGTTGAGTCAACTGAGGAAAAATAGCGTGTTAGATAGTATGAGGGCTTCTCACTTAGCTGCTATTTTTCCGCAGCCAAATAAGGATACGGATCTATTAGTTAGGTTTATCTTGGGTGTTTCGATCGGCTATGGCTGATGTGAGTGACATATCAGTCACCATGTCAGTACACGGATCAAACGACGCGCAAATATGCTGTATAAAATCGAAATGTTTCATTTGCGCCTCCAAGCTAACTAAAAAATCCAAAAAAAATGGGGAAGTAAAAGCAGACAAGTCTTTGTTAAATCGTTGCTTTAACGGTTAAAGTCTAACCAAGTGAGTATATTATTCAACCGCTAATTGATTAACATTTTTAAAACAATGCATTCGCCTGAAATATTAGTTGCATATTCATTTACATATAACATATTCACTATGATTATATAAAATCACAGCATATCTCTCTTAGGGTCTAACTAGAAAACAACGGACTACCCTTCAGAAACAAAAAAGCCACGTAGATACGTGGCCTTTAATTTACGGTGACTGAATAAAGTCATGTAGAGAAGAGTCTAAACAACACCTTCAGAGATTAGGCTGTGTTTATTCAGCAAGCGGTACATCGTCGCTCGTGATACACCGAGCTCCTTAGCCGCCAATGAAACCTGACCACCGTAAGATTCCAATACAATCAGTAACGCATCGCGCTCTGAGCGCTCTCGAATACTCTTCAAGCTTCGGCGTTCATCATTCTGTTTTGGTAAATCCAGTTGGTGATCCTCAATGATCACAGCATCAGACATCAACACAACACGCTTAATCTGATTCATCAGCTCACGCACATTTCCAGGCCAATGGTATCGATTCATCGAACGGATAGCATCGTCTGAGAAGCTCTTCGCTTGAGCATTAAACTCTTTCGAGTACTCACGCAGAAAATGATTCGCCAGTACTGAAATATCGCTCACACGTTCTTTTAAGCTTGGAACATGAATACGCAGAACATTGATATAGTGATAAAGCTCTTCATTGAAGTCGCCCTCGATCAACGCCTTCTCGATATCAGAGGAGTTCGCGGCCAGAATACGCACATCGACAGATTTAGGTCCATTCGCAGTTTCAATCTTACCTTCTTGTAGAAAGCGCAACAGGTTCAGTTGTTGATTGCGTGGCATCGCTAAAACATCATTAAGCAAGATGGTTCCGCCATCGGCTTCTTCCAACATACAAGGCGCAGTCGCTGACTGTGCTGATATGCCAAACACCTCGGCCTCTATTCTCATTTCAGACAAGGCACGACAGTTAACCGTTAAAAATGGTTTCTGTGCTCGCGACGAATTTTGATGAATCGAGCGTGCAATCGTCTCTTTACCAGCCCCACTCTCGCCATAAATCAAGATACTGACATCAGTCGGCCCAATTCGCTTTACTTGGTCTCTCAAGCGCTTCACGGCCACAGAATCGCCTAGCAGTCCCATGTTGTTATTGATGCCGTAGTTTGGCCATACCTTCTGCTCAAGCTTAAGCATACCCAGTTGGTGACCAATGGTACTCAGCAATTGAGCATCTGGGATTGGTGCCGTGAAAAAGTCGATACAGAAGTTGACGATAAACTGGCAGATCGTATCAGAGCTTAATTGAGATTCACGGATAAAGGCGAGCCATCTCACCTGCTTGTTATTGCTCACAAGGTTAGCAATACCGTTGAGACTGAACTCATCATGACTAAGATCGACAATACCAATACATGGGCCAATATCAGCAATCAAGGCGTCGGCTTTTCGTAAATCTGCACACTGGGTACACTGCCAACCCACTTGTTCTAACACTGATAACCAGGGTTCGTACGCACCACCAACGACGATAAGAGAACCTGGTAAGGAATCCATCTTAAATTGAGTTCCCATCCTTCTTCCTTATTCTATTTTTATTTAAATCAGACTAATACGAGTCACTGCTTCATCGTTCGACAAAATGCCGCGAGAGCGTATTCAGCGCAGAGACGTATAGTAGTGAGACTATCTTAGATTTTATGTCTCAATAGTAAGACTATGTCAGAAATAACGATTTTTCGAATCAAGAGTGCGGTACAGACTAGGTTTTGAAGCCCCAAAACAGAAAAAGCCACCCGAAGGTGGCTTTTTAATTACATAGGCTGTTACGCCCTATAAGCGAGAATTACGCCTGTGGACGCATTGCCGGGAACAAGATCACGTCACGGATTGTGTGCGTGTTTGTAAATAGCATTGCTAGACGGTCGATACCGATACCTTGACCCGCTGTTGGCGGTAGGCCGTGCTCTAGTGCAGTAATGTAGTCTGCATCGTAGTACATCGCTTCGTCATCACCCGCGTCTTTCGCGTTAACTTGCGCTTTGAAACGCTCGTCTTGGTCTTGTGCATCGTTAAGCTCAGAGAAACCATTCGCAACTTCACGGCCACCGATGAAGAACTCAAAACGGTCTGTGAAGAACGGGTTGTCATCGCTACGACGAGCTAGAGGAGAGATGTCCGCTGGGTAGCCAGTGATGAACGTTGGTTGAATTAGCTGAGGCTCAGCCGTTTCACCAAAGATCTCTTCTAGAAGCTGACCACATGTCCAGAACGTTTCTACGTCTACGTGTACAGATTTTGCGATAGCAACCATCTTTTCACGGTCTTGTAGGTCTGCTTCTGTTAGCGCTTGAATCTCAGCGTGCTCAGGGTTGTAGTGTTTGATTGCATCGAACATGCTCATGCGAGCGTAAGTGCCACCGAACTCAACCGTTTCGTCACCGTAAGGCATAGAAGTAGAACCAAGAACGTCCATTGCTGCCGTGCTTAGCATCTCTTCTGTCAGATCCATAAGGTCTTTGTAGTCAGAGTACGCTTGGTAGAATTCCATCATTGTGAATTCTGGGTTGTGACGTGGAGATAGACCTTCGTTACGGAAGTTACGGTTGATCTCGAATACACGGTCAAAACCACCCACCACTAGACGCTTAAGGTAAAGCTCTGGTGCAACACGTAGGTACATGTCGATGTCTAGTGCATTGTGATGAGTGATGAACGGACGTGCAGTTGCGCCACCCGGGATCACGTGCATCATTGGCGTTTCAACTTCTAGGTAGCCTTTCGCGCTCATGAAGTTACGGATTGAAGATACAAGCTTAGAACGCACGATGAATGCATTACGAGAATCTTCGTTCACGATTAGGTCAACGTAACGCTGACGGTAACGCATCTCTTGGTCAGTTAGACCGTGGAACTTCTCTGGTAGAGGACGAAGTGCTTTAGTCAGCAATTCAAACTCTTCCATGTTCACGTAAAGGTCGCCTTTACCTGATTTGTGAAGCGCACCTTTAACACCGATGATGTCACCGATATCTAGGCCTTGGTACTTCTCTTTCAGTACTTTTTGAACGTCTTTCGCTGCGTATGCTTGGATACGACCAGAAGTTTCTTGAATCGCAAGGAATGGACCACGCTTCGCCATAACACGACCAGCGATCGCAACGATGTGGTTAAGCTCTTCTAGCTCTTCCTTAGTCTTCTCACCGAATTCCGCTTGAAGATCGCCAGCGAGGTGCTCACGACGGAAGTCATTTGGGTGACCGTTAGCTTTGCAGTTTTGGCGGATGTGATCCAGCTTGCTGCGGCGCTCAGCGATTAGTTTGTTCTCTTCAGGTGAAGAAGCTTCTTGTGCGTTTTCGTTTTGAACAGCATCAGTCATTAGAGATGTACCCTGCTTTTAAAATTTGGACCGCTATATTTTTGCAAATATAGGCATTTTTACCAATATTATTGGTAAAGCTTAATAGTTGATAAAGCTTACAGACCTGATTTCAGGCTAGCTTCAATAAACTTGTCTAAGTCACCGTCAAGAACCGCTTGAGTATTACGGTTTTCGATGCCGGTGCGTAAATCTTTGATACGAGAATCATCCAGCACGTAAGAGCGGATTTGACTGCCCCAACCGATGTCTGATTTCGTCTCTTCGCTCGCTTGTTTTTCAGCATTTTGTTTTTGAATCTCAAGTTCAAAAAGCTTAGCACGTAGCTGCTTCATCGCTTGATCTTTGTTCTTATGCTGCGAACGGTCATTCTGACACTGAACCACAGTGTTAGTCGGAACGTGAGTAATACGTACCGCTGATTCCGTGGTGTTTACGTGCTGACCACCAGCGCCAGAGGCACGGTATACGTCAATACGTAGGTCAGAAGGATTAATGTCGATCGTAATGTTGTCATCAATCTCAGGATAGATAAACGCAGATGCAAATGAAGTATGACGACGACCACTTGAATCAAATGGTGACTTACGAACTAGACGGTGAACACCAGTCTCTGTGCGTAACCAACCGTAAGCATACTCACCAGAAATACGTACCGTTGCGCCTTTAAGGCCAGCAACATCGCCATCCGACACTTCGATAACTTCAGTCTTGAAGCCTTTCGAATCTGCCCAACGTAAGTACATGCGCAACATCATTGAAGTCCAGTCTTGAGCTTCTGTACCGCCCGAACCTGACTGTAAATCGATGTAGCAATCTGATGCATCGTGATCACCAGAGAACATACGACGGAATTCCAGCTTCTCTAGCTTAGCTTCAAGCTCGGCCAGTTCTGGTTCAATTTCATCGAACGTTTCTTGATCTTCTTCTTCAACCGCAAGCTCTAATAGGCCATCAACATCCTCAACACCTTGGTCAAGTTGGTCGATCGTTTCTACTACCGCTTCCAATGCAGAACGTTCTTTACCTAGCGCTTGAGCACGCTCAGGTTCGTTCCATACATCCGGTTGTTCTAATTCTGCGTTTACTTCTTCTAGACGCTCTTTCTTAGCGTCATAGTCAAAGATACCCCCTCAGGATATTTGTGCGCTCAGACACATCCTGCAGACGGTTTTTTATAGGATTGATTTCAAACATTTTAGCTCATCATTTATGAGTAGAATTTAACCGAAGAATTGTACTCAAAAGTGTGACGGAGATACAGAATTTTTTAGAGTGGTGAACCAAGATTCAACAACTTAATGGGATATAAAATTGACAGGCATAAAAAACACGTAAATTTTGTAAGGGCAGGAAGGAAAACAAGCCCTGTTTTTGAACAGAGCTTGTTGAATTTGGCACTATATGATGAGCATTATTGAGCCCAAAATCACTATTTGGCTTCGATATGATCAATCATCAGCTGCAACGATTGGTTGCCGCGAAATTCGTTGATATCGAGCTTAAATGCAAGATGAACGGTTTTTACTGATGCATCAGGCCAGCGACGTAGGTCGACGTTAAAGGCAATACCGTCAATCATCACATTGGTTGGGTGGCCTTTGTAGAGCGGCTCAAGCATCAGCTTAAGGTGCTTTTCACCCACCAGCTTTTGGTGCAGCACTTTAAACTCACCATCGAAGATTGGCTCAGGGAAAGCTTGTCCCCACGGGCCACCTGAACGCAGCGTTTCAGCGGTGTGCATCGAGAACTCTTCTGGTAACAGCTCACCATCAGACAAGATAATGCCCTTCAGTGCTGTTTCTCCAAGTTCATTCTTCACCACATCATTGAACAGCTTGCTGAAGCGTTCAAAGTCCTTTTCCATGATGGTTAAACCAGCCGCCATTGCGTGGCCACCAAATTTAAGAATCAAGCCAGGGTTTTGAGTATCAATTCGGTCCAATGCATCACGCATGTGCAGACCCGGAATTGAACGACATGAACCTTTGATACTGCCTTCGCCGCCATCTGCAAACGCAATCACTGGGCGGTGGTATTTGTCTTTGATACGCGAAGCCAAAATACCAATCACACCTTGGTGCCAATCACGTTGGAATAGTGCCAAGCCAGAAGGTAGGTCGTCTTTACCAAATTCAAGGCGCTCACAAAAAGCCATCGCTTCTTGCTTCATGCCCTCTTCGATCTCTTTACGTGTTTGGTTCAAACCATCCAGTTCACTTGCCATTCGACGCGCCGCATGGATGTTGTTACTCATTAGTAGCTCAACACCAAAAGACATGTCATCCAATCGACCAGCTGCATTGATACGAGGACCAAGAGCAAAGCCAAAATCAGACGCCACCAAACGCTTAGCGTCTCGCTTAGCGATTTCGATCAAGGCTTGAATACCCGGACGAGCTTTACCCGCACGAATACGTTGCAAACCTTGATGCACTAAAATTCGGTTGTTTTCGTCGAGTGGGACCACGTCGGCAACCGTACCCAGCGCCACAAGGTCAATCAATTCCATCAACTTAGGTTCTGTCATGCCGCGCTCTGCAAACCAACCCAACTTACGCATGTGAACACACAACGCCATCATCAGATAAAACGCAACCCCAACACCCGCTAGCGCTTTTGAAGGAAATGCGCAGCTTTCTAGGTTCGGATTGACCATCGCATCGGCGATTGGCAGTTCATTACCCGGCAAGTGATGATCAGTAACCAGAACGTCTAGCCCTTTCTCTTTAGCGAAACGGACACCGTCAATCGAAGAGACGCCATTGTCGACCGTCATGATCACTTCAGCGCCAAGTTCGATCGCCTGTTCAACAACCTCAGGGCTCAAGCCATAACCATCTTCAAAACGGTTGGGTACCAGATAATCGACGTTAGAGCTGCCCAACATACGCAGAGCAAGCACAGACAACGCCGAACTGGTTGCGCCATCGGCATCAAAGTCACCAACAATGATGATGCGTTTTTGCTGCTGAATGGCTTTGAACAACAATTCAACCGCAGCATCAATGCCACCCAGTTTTTGATAAGAGTGCAAGCCTTTCGCTGCTGTCTCTAGTTGGTCAGCACTGTCGATTCCGCGACTCACATAAATGCGCTTTAACAAGTCAGGTAAGTGAGCAGGTAAGACTGAAGTGTCGACCTCAGGACGGCGTTGGATCTCTATCATATAAAAATGGGCCTGATATTAATCAGGCCACTCCTTAAATCAAAAACATGGGGGATAAATTGGCAATACAGAAACGATATTATTGCTCTAAACGTTGAAGAAGTTGTGCTGGCGGTAAGTAACCACTCACCAACTCCCCGCTTGCTAGTACGATAGCAGGTGTGCCATTGATGCCAAGCTCACGACCCAATTGGTATTGTTTGGCGATGATCTGCTTCTGCTCGGCTAGGTCTTTACCAGACGCTGGCATTTGACGGTTTACTTTAGCATCGTGCATGGCTGTTTTTGGATCATCTGAAGCCCAGATTGCCGCCATTTGATCGGCAACTTGTCCTGTTGCACCTTGGCGTGGGTAAGCCATGTAACGAACGGTAATACCTAGATCGTTATAGCCTTGCATTTGGCTGTGCAGACGAACACAGTAGCCACAGGTAATGTCAGTAAATACCGTCACAACGTATTTTTCGTTATCGGCTTTATATTCGATAACTGTATCCGACATCGCCGCGACCTTTTCAGCATTAAGTGGAGCTTGACGCTCAGCCAGAACGTCACTGAATTTGCCGTTATCATCCAGAGAGTAAAGAGTGCCGGCTAGAAAGTGATCGCCCTCTGGAGAAGAAAAGATAATGCCACTGTTAGTTTGAATTTCTAATAGGCCATCGATGTCTGAAGGAACGATCTTCTCTACCTTGATACCGATTTTTTCAAAACGCTTAGTTAACGCTGCTGTATCAATAGCTTGAGCTGGAGTAACTTCTACGGCTGTTGATGTTTGTTCTACTTTCGCTTCTGATGCATTACATGCAGTAATCATGAGAGGAAGCACTAATAGAGGAAGACGGCGTAATACGCTCATTAAGTTCACCTTAAAAATAAATGGATTTAAGCACGTGGGTGATGCTGCGCGTGAATTTGCTTCAGCCTTTCGGTCGCCACGTGAGTATAAATTTGGGTTGTCGATAAGTCACTATGCCCAAGCAACATCTGTACGACCCTGAGATCTGCGCCATAGTTCAGTAAATGAGTCGCAAAAGCGTGTCTTAACACGTGTGGTGACAATAGCTCTGTGTCTATACCAGCAACAACCGAGTAATGCTTAATACGATACCAGAACGTCTGACGGGTCATTTGCTTGGCGCGTTTACTCGGAAAAACCACATCAGAACTGTTTTCGCCGAGCAGTTGTGGCCGACCTTGCTCAATAAAAGTCTCAATCCAGTCCACGGCATTTTCGCCCATTGGCACCAAGCGCTCTTTACCGCCTTTACCAATAACACGCACCACGCCTTGTCTTAGGCTGATATTTTCCATCGTCAAACTGACTAACTCGGTAACACGAAGACCAGTTGCATATAACAACTCAAGCATCGCTTTATCGCGAAGTTCAATAGGGTCATTGGGATCAGGAGCCTCTAGCAGTGCATTAACTTGCTCTTCACTCAAATCTTTTGGCAAGCGCTGTGGCAACTTAGGGCTGATCAACAGTGCACTCGGGTCATCGCCTCTCACTTTCTCGCGGTGCAAGTATTGGAACAAGCGACGAATCGCCGACAACATGCGAGCACGGGAAGTCTGCTTAAAATCGGCGTCGGCTAACCAGCCTTGATAATCCTGTAACCCTGAAAGGCTAATAAAGTCGAGGCGGTAATTGTTCTTTTCCATCCACGTTAGAAGCTTGGACAAATCGGTACGATATGAGACAAGCGTATTCTCCGATAACCCTCGCTCCATCCACATAGCATCTAAAAACTGCTCAACGAGACCGTGGTCTGCGCTCTGCCCTTGAGGCGACTGCATAGTGTTACTCACAATATTGGAAACTGTTTTGAGAGTATGCCAGAGCAAATATGAATGCCATAAAAATTACGACTTGAGCGGATAATCGCTGCAATCGAAGTCGATTTATGGTTAGAATTCGCCATCTGAAATTAAAATCGAACGTTTGCTATGAAAATTGGATTATTTTACGGCTCAACCACCTGCTACACAGAAATGGCAGCAGAGAAAATTCGCGGCATTATTGGTGAAGACCTAGTTGATATCCATAACGTGAAAGAAAGCCCTCTTTCATTGATGGCGGACTACGACCTTTTATTGCTGGGCATCTCGACTTGGGACTTCGGTGAAATCCAAGAAGATTGGAATGAACTGTGGGAAGACATCGCAACCACGCCTATGAAAGGCAAGGTTGTGGCTCTGTTTGGTTTGGGTGACCAAGAAGGCTACGGCGAATGGTTCCTAGATGCGATGGGTCTATTGCATGATGAACTGAAAACCGCGGGTGCAGAGTTTGTTGGCTTCTGGCCAAACGATGACAGCTACGAATTCGAAGCGTCTAAAGCGTTAACCGAAGACAAATCTCAATTCGTTGGTTTGGCGCTTGATGAAGATTCACAATACGAGCTAAGCGACGACCGTATCGCAAGCTGGGTTGAGCAAGTACTGGTTGAGTACAGCGAAAAGCTATAACCAAACAGAAGTACTCCCGGCTAAGTAGCTAACCAAGTAACTAGCTGGATATAAAAAGACCACAGAATACAAAAAGGCCTCATTACTGCGAAGTAATGAGGCCTTTTCTATTTCATCTCGAAGGACAATCTAATCTCAACGGAAGATTAAACAGTCTCTTCAGCCATCTCTTGTTCTGTTGACTTGCCAACAAAGAACATACAGATGATTGCAGCCGTTGTTGGAAGCAACCAACCCATACCGATCTCAAACAGTGGCAGCATCTTAAGTGCAGACACGTCTACACCCGCTACTTTAGCGCCATCAATAAGAGCAAACAGCAGTGACACTAATACCACTACGCGGTAAGCCGCTTTTGGATTAGGGAAACGGCTACGTAAGAATGTCAGAGCAACCAACGCGATAGCGACTGGGTACAGTGCAAACAGTACTGGAACAGACAGAGAAATTAGTTGAGAAAGACCAACGTTCGCAACGGTTGCACAAGCTACACCATTGATGATTACCCAAGTCTTGTAAGACAGAGGCGTTAGCGAGCTGAAGTAATCAGAACATGCTGACACAAGGCCAATCGCCGTAGTTAGACATGCTAATAGTACGATCACAGAAAGCACTAGCTGACCAGAAGGACCAAACAACGATTGAACGTATAGGCTTAAAATAGCACCGCCATTGTCTGCACCAGCTGCGACTGTTGCACTTGTTGCGCCTAGGAAAAATAGAGAGATGTAAACAAACGCCAGACCCGCTGCGGCAATACAACCCGCGCTAATTAGGTACTTAGTCGTCGCTGCACGGTCAGTAATGCCCTTGCTACGAATCGCATCAACAATCAGCATACCAAACATCAAAGAAGCAAAAGTATCCATGGTGTTGTAGCCTTCAAGGAAACCTTTGGTCAGTGGTTGAGTGATGTACTCACCGTGAGCCGCAAGAATATCGCCTTGAGGGTTAACGAATACAGCAATCGCCAGCACAACCAAACCAACGAACAGTGCAGGTGTTAGCACCTTACCAATGACGTCAATAAGCTTACCTTGCGACCATGAGAAGAACATCGCTACTGCAAAAAATGCAATCGAAAAGAGAGTTAGGTGAGCTTGAGAGGCATCGATGAAGAACGGTTTCACCGCCATCTCATAGGCAACAAGGCCAGTACGCGGTGCAGCAAATGCAGGACCGATAATGATAAAGATCAGTACAGCCATGATGGTTGCTGCTTTCTTAGGAAGATCTTTAGTTAAGTGACCCCAAGAGCCACCAGCCACTGCGACCGCGACGATAGTGATTAACGGCAGACCAACGGCAGTCAGCAGAAAACCAGACATCGCTGGAAGGAAGTGATCACCGGCTAATTGGCCAGCTAGAGGTGGGAAGATGATGTTACCCGCACCCAAGAAAAACGCAAAAAGCATAAAGCCCAATGCCATTATATCTGTTAGTTTTAGACTCTGTTTCACAGATAATCCTTAATTATATTTATGAATTTATGTTGTGCTTACATGAATGTTACAGCTCAAAGCTGCCAATCAATCTATAAAATAGTCGCGCATAATGACGAAACAACTGGCTAGCTGCAAGTCACCACACAAAAACACCATATAAATTTGCATATGAGAACAAAAAGCAGTGGATTCCACTAGCTATAGAAAAATAGCCACAATTATAAACTAACCATAATGCACAACAATATTCTTCCAAGCAGAACATTGATTCATACAAGCGGTTAACATTAGAGCTAATCACTTAAAATATCTCGATACTCAGAACATTAATGAAAGACAAAACAGTGCAAACTAAAAGCTTCAATTTTAAGCAATTCTCAATTTACGGCGGGAAAAGCGGTATGCCAGTCAGTACCGATGGCGTATTACTTGGCGCGTGGGTAAGCCTGCCACAAAGATCATGTGTACTCGATATTGGAACCGGGACAGGTCTGCTGGCTTTGATGGCTGCGCAGCGTTTTGAAGATGCTTCAATCTCTGCGATAGATATTGATCAACACGCTATTGATGCTGCCACTGTCAATATTGAGCAGTCGCCTTGGCAAAATCGTATCTCCCTTGATCACGGCAGCGTGTTAACAGCCGACTTTCCACAAAGGTTTGATGCGATCATCTGTAACCCGCCCTACTTCAACTCTGGAGAACAGGCGCAGCAAAGCCAAAGAGCCACCGCCAGGCACACCGACAGCTTGGATCATTTAGCGCTTGCCCAGCGTTGTTTCGAGATAACAACCGACGCCGCGACTGCCAGTTTCATCCTACCGACGCCTGAGGGGGAAGGTTTTATCAAGCTTGCCGAGCAATGTGGTTGGTATCTAGCAAAACGCCTTGATGTAAAAACAACAGATAAAAAGCCAGCTAGCCGAATTTTATTCGAGTTATCTAAAGATCCTGCTTGCGAGCAAGATTTGCAGCGCGAATCGCTTACAATTCACCATCAAGGTGGTTATAGCGAAGCATTTATTGCGCTCACTAAAGATTTTTATCTCAAGATGTAGCAAATACCATGTGATCCTAATCACTAATGCTTCTATAATGTCCGACTACTCTTTTTTATCGTCTGCTTTTTGAGGCAGAAACATTTATTGCTTGTGGAGAAACAACAGTGATCAGAACCTTTGCAGAACTCGATCTAAACCAAGAGCTGCTTAAAGCAATTGACGAAATGGGCTACGAACGTCCAACACAGATACAAGCTGAAGCAATCCCACAAGCGTTAGATGGAAGAGACGTTTTGGCTTCTGCGCCAACAGGTACTGGTAAAACAGCATCATTTGTATTGCCAGCACTGCAATACCTACTGGATTTCCCACGTAAGAAATCTGGCCCTGCACGTATGCTTATCCTGACGCCAACGCGTGAGCTAGCAATGCAGATCACCGAACAAGCACGTGAGCTTGCTAAATACACCAGCCTAAATATCTTCACGATCACGGGCGGTGTGATGTACCAAGAGCACGCAGATATCTTAAGTACCACTCAAGATATCGTAGTAGCAACACCTGGCCGTTTGATGGAATACATTGAAGGCGAGCGTTTTGACTGTCGTGCGATTGAATGGCTGGTTCTAGATGAAGCCGACCGCATGCTAGACATGGGCTTTGGTCCTGTTGTTGACCGTCTGTCTGCAGAGTGTCGCTGGCGTAAACAAACTTTACTGTTCTCAGCAACGCTAGAAGGTAAAGGCATTGAAGGCTTCACTGAAGATCTACTGAAAAACCCAGCGGAGATCGATGCGAAATCATCACTTCGTGAGCGTAAGAAGATCACTCAGTGGTACCACCGTGCAGACACAGCAGAGCACAAGCTGAACATCCTAAAGCACGTCATCACAGAGCAAGCTGAGCGCAGCATCGTATTCTTGAAGACGCGTGATCGTCTAGGTGATCTACGAGCTCAACTTGAAAGCGCGCAAATTCCATGTGCGTGGATCCAAGGTGAAATGCCTCAAGATCGTCGTAACAACGCGATTGCTCGTTTCCGTGACGGCTCTATAAACGTACTACTAGCGACTGACGTTGCTGCTCGTGGTATCGACCTTCCAGACGTAAGCCACGTAATCAACTACGACATGCCACGTACTGCTGACGTATACCTACACCGTATTGGCCGTACTGCTCGTGCTGGTAAAAAAGGTAACGCGGTTTCTATCATTGAAGCGCACGATCAACTAATGATTGAGCGTGTGGCTCGTTACACAGACGAACCAATCAAAGAACGCTTTATTGAAGGCATGCGCCCTACGCATAAGAAAGCGGCCGTGACTAAGAAGAAGAAGCCGAAGAAAGAAGATAAGAAAGCGGTAGAAAAACAAAAAATCGCGAAGAAGAAAAAAATCGCGAAGAAAAAGAAAGCAGCAAAGAAGAAGTAATCTACCAGCTTCAACGATTCAATAAAAAAGCCCCATGCAGTTCGCTGCATGGGGCTTTTCTCTATCTGGTCTGTTATCAGGCTAAAACCGAGAGCTACTCGTTAGCCAAGGACTACTAGTTTTGCTCTTCGCGCTTAAAGACAAGCTCTTTCGCGTTCGACTCTTCTTCAACGAAGTAGTAGCCCGCCGTATCAAACTGGGTCAGCGCCTCAACCGAGTCGATCTTGTTCTCGATGATGTAGCGAGCCATCATGCCACGCGCTTTCTTCGCGTAGAAACTGATCACCTTGTACTGACCGTTCTTGCAGTCTTTGAATACAGGGGTAATCACTTGGCCATCCAAGTTCTTCGGCTTCACGGCTTTAAAGTATTCGTTAGACGCCAAGTTGATCAACACATTGTCGCCTTGAGCATTCAACGCTTCATTCAGCTTGTCTGTGATGATGTTGCCCCAGAACTGGTACAAGTTAGTACCACGAGCATTGGCTAAGCGTGTACCCATCTCTAGGCGGTATGGCTGCATCAAATCTAATGGCTTAAGCAAGCCATATAACCCAGAAAGCATGCGCAGGTGGTCTTGTGCGTAGTCAAAATCTTCATCCGATAGCGTTTCAGCGTCTAGGCCAGTGTATACATCGCCTTTAAAGGCTAGGATTGCTTGGCGTGCGTTGTCTTGGGTAAAGGTCTCGCTCCACTGCTCAAAGCGCGCTACGTTCAACCCTGCGATTTTATCGCTGACTTTCATCAGTGCAGAAATATCTACTGGCGTCAGTTTGCGGCACTCTTCAATCAGCTCAGCAGAGTGTTCAACAAACTCAGGCTGACTAAAGCGTTCCGTCGCTAATGGTGATTCGTAATCAAGTGTTTTGGCTGGAGAAACGACAACTAACATAACTTTACCCTAATCGGTTATCTAACTGGATGCTGCTAGAGTATAGAAAAAACATCAACTTGTCTTTATGACTCTTCCTATTACTTCGATAGGGAGAATGAGCTTCGATAGACAGAATGAGACAAATGACAGGCAAACAAAAAGGCTAAGGTCGAAACCTTAGCCTTTCTAATCACTTTAGGATGAGCCGTTTATCGCTCCAACAAGATTACTTCTTGTTGTTGTCCCAAATACCGTCTTCCAGCTGAGACTTAAGCTCTGGGAAGTCATTCGAATCGAATGTTGGTACTTTACCCGCGTCTAGTTGGCGGTTGTAGTCTTTCGCTAGCTTAATCACGATACCTGATAGCAGGATAATCGCCACCAAGTTAACAATCGCCATTAGGCCCATCGATACGTCAGCCAGTGCCCATACCGTTGGTAACGTCGCTAGAGAACCGAACATAACCATACCCAGAACAACGATACGGAACAGCACTAGGCCCTTCTTGTTGTTGTGCTCAAGGAAGATAAGGTTCGTTTCAGCGTACGAGTAGTTTGCAATGATTGAAGTGAAAGCGAAGAAGAAAATCGCTACCGCTACAAAAATGCCGCCCCATTCGCCCACTTGTGCTGTTAGTGCACGTTGCGTTAGTTCGATACCCGTTACTTCACCGTGTGGTACATACTCACCAGACATCAGGATGATTGCGACTGTTGCTGAACAGATAACAATGGTATCCATGAACACGCCTAGCATTTGCACGTAACCTTGTGATGCTGGGTGCGGTGGGTAAGGCGTAGCAGAAGCTGCTGCGTTTGGCGCAGAACCCATACCCGCTTCGTTCGAGAACAAACCACGTTTGATGCCGTTAATCATCGCTTGTGCGATTGCGTAACCTAGGCCACCCGCTGCTGCTTCTTGCAGACCGAATGCACTCTTGAAGATAAGAGCCAGTACTTCAGGCACTTTCTCGATGTTCGCGAACATCACGTACATAGCGATCGCTAGGTAAGCCAATGCCATGATTGGAACGATGATTTCTGCTGTGCGTGCAATCTTACGGATACCACCGAAGATAACGAACGCAGAGATGATTACGATACCAACACCAACGTAGCTACGCTCAAGGTCGAATGCCGTATTCATTGCGCTTGCAATCGCGTTCGCTTGAACCGCGTTGAATACAAGACCAAATGCAATGATGAGGAAGATAGAGAATAGAACCCCCATCCAACGCATGCCTAGGCCTTTCTCCATGTAGTATGCAGGGCCGCCGCGGTAGTTACCGTCGTTATCACGCGTTTTGTATAGCTGTGCCAGTGTGCTTTCTGCAAACGATGTTGCCATACCTAGCATTGCGATTAGCCACATCCAGAAGATAGCACCAGGGCCACCAGCGGTTAGTGCTACAGCAACACCTGCCATGTTACCCGTACCTACACGAGCAGCGAGACTAGTACAAAGAGCTTGGAAAGAAGAGATACCAGCACTGTCTGCTTTACGGCTGTTTCTAAGAACAGAGAACATGTGGCCGAAATGGCGGAATTGAATGAAGCCTAGTCGTACAGTGAAGTAGATACCCACACCAACCAGTAAGTAAACTAAGATAGATCCCCAAAGGAGATCGTTCATCAAATTGATTAAGTCTGTCACGTGAACCTCGTAATTGAGTTTAAGCACCGATCATGCTTCCTAGCCTTCCTCTTAATCGCCTATGCCTCTGTCAATGTTGTGTCGGCACTCTTGTTATATTCTTGCGGCGATTGAGACTGTAAATGTCGCTTCATGCATCCATTTTACGTATCAGTGTATTTTTTGACGGGCGGATAATGCAGCGAGACGGCCTAAAAATCAATATGCAAATACACTTATATTAAAATGACATTTCACTAATAACACACCTTTTGTTAACACAACTTTCAACAATGCAGCCCAATAAAAGTCACATTATCGGGACATAATATCAACAACAGCCACGGCACTACCCCAACAAGAACACCATCCTATAAAAATGACGTCAGCCTAGGTTTTACAAGGTATAGTGAAGATCTTCGTTTTTTTCTAGGCCAATGAGATCCCTATACCGCACGGTACCATGTGCACTTCAATGCATTGTAGTCAAAACGCTATTCCATTCGCACAATGAATTAACATTCAATAACCCCCAATTTAATCGTTTACTTAGGTTTGTTTGCCTGTTTTTTATACATAATAGTTCTCACAATGTGTGAGCATGCATAAGAAAATAGAACAAAAGCTTCATGGATTTGAAACAAATGAGAAACAAATCAAAGTTATTGTGAACCTAAATATGATATTTATTGGTTCGTAAGAACTAGTCCCACGGAAGGAGATATGGCTTATGGATAGCTTTCAATTCGATGAAGTATCAGAACTAGAAATGCCTCGTGTAACTCAAAAATCACGCTCGAAACCACTCAAGCGTAAGTGGCGTGAAATCGAAGCCATCAACGATCGTAGGCAGCTTGAGAAAGAGCTGAGAGAGATGAACCTAGGTCTTGATTTTAGCCTTGACGATATAAAACTTTAATCAGCACGATAAGAAATCAGATAGCAAAAGGCACCTATATAGGTGCCTTTTTTATTTTTTGAGGTAGTTAATCCGCTCAAAGCGCCATTTGGAAACCAACCCTCTAATATAGAGGACACCTAAAATAGGTGCACCTCAACATTACAACGGGCTAAACACACTCTTGTTCATTTTGTCGAACCCGAGCCGCGAGTTGGCGATATTGATCGGCGATGGTCTCTCCAAAAACAGGGTCATCTTCCGGTTGAAGCCATTGAGACTCCACTTCTTGCCAATCTTTCACCGTGAACGCCTCAACAATCATGGGTAGCACATGCTTCTCTTCATATTCCATGTGCTTTCGCTGAGCCTTAACAAACGCTTCAAGCTGCTCAATAAAGACTTGCTGAGGAACCACCGCATCTTGAAGGATCATATCGACCAAACCTAAAAAGTCCGCCGTTTTCTCAGAAAGCAATTGATGCTCTAACTCCAAGTCTTCAATCGCTTGCTCGCTGCCATATTGCTTAAGATAGTAGCGATAAATGACGTCTTCTTTAGGGTGATGCACTTTGTCTGAATGGTTCATAAGGTAATGAACCACCTCTGCGATCAGGCTATAGTTTATTTCTCGCTCCTGTTTCAGAAACTCTAACTTACTGTTGAGTATCGCGAGTAAACGAGCCATATAGCCATGCTCTCGTCTTATCCTTTCAATCATCATAGTATTGCACTCCATTACACCTACTATTTATAAGTGTATACGAATATGCTGATTTATGATTTGACCCTGCTCAGAAAACCACCAACCTACACTTCTGTTGGTAAACGCCAGTCAATAGGTTGTTGATCCATAGAAGAAAGCAGCTTGTTGGTTGTAGAGAAATGCTGACAACCGAAGAATCCACGGCGTGCCGATAATGGCGATGGGTGAGGTGCAACCAACACATGATGCTTGTCGTCATCAATCGCTTGACCTTTCTTCTGGGCGTGTGCGCCCCACAACAAAAAGATGATCGGTTCAGAGCGCTGATTGAGCTCAGCAATAATGGCATCGGTAAAGGTTTCCCAGCCACACTTAGCATGTGAGTGTGCTTTTGCCTCTTCGACTGTAAGGACTGTGTTCAACATCAACACCCCTTGCGATGCCCAAGAATCGAGATAACCATGACTAGGAATCTCAAAGCCCTCTATATCTTGTGCAAGCTCTTTGTACATATTGCGTAGAGAAGGTGGGATTTTCACACCAGGAAGCACTGAGAATGCTAAGCCGTGAGCTTGGTTAGCACCGTGATAAGGATCTTGCCCTAAGATAACCACTCGCACGGATTCGAAAGGCGTCATATCAAAGGCACTGAACACCTGTTCTTGTGGCGGGTAGACGGTTTTACCACTATTACGTTGCTGTTCAACAAACGCGAGGACACTCTGAAAGTACTCTTTATCACGTTCATCATTAATAATGGATTCCCAAGTCTTTGGTGCGCTCATCGTTTTACTTCCCAATCATCAAGGTTTCTAGCGGCTTTCGCCAGACAAAAAAATAGCTGTATCGGCTAACTGTCCTAAATAAGGCTCTAGTTATACCTCATACAGCTATCAATAAACATGATGTGTAGGGTTCACTTGTTGATGAATCATAATAATCAGTTCAAGTTGTGCTTATCTCGATTAACCACTTTTCTGCTGTGTACGATGGTGGCCGTGGTTATGCACGTGACGGTTTGGTGTAGGTAAACGGCGTGCGACAGCAATAGTTGAAGTTTGGGTGATTGAATACATAAAGGCACCTCCTCTAAGACATCGTGAACTACATATTCACTTTAATACTATGAAAGAAAGGTGCCAATTTTTAGAAATAGACGGAAATAAATTTCCCCCTCTATTATTACGCTTGTTCGCTCGCTAGCGTTGCTGAGCGATGAAACATTCTAAGTTGTTGAATTTCCTCTTTCCAGATCGTCGAATCAATGGTTTCCAAGATAAGAGGGATACCATTAAAGCGAGAATCAGAGGCAATATACTCAAAACAATCCCAGCCAATTTCGCCTTTTCCTAAAGAATGGTGTCGATCGACTCGGCTCGCGAACTCAGCTTTTGAATCATTGATGTGCATTGCTCTTAGATAGTGCATACCCACGATGCGGTCGAACTCAGCAAAAGTATGCTCACACGCCTCTTTTGTACGTAAGTCATAGCCAGCAGTAAACGTATGGCAGGTGTCTAAGCACACACCCACACGTGACTTATCTTCTACCTGCTCGATAATCTCGGCTAGATGTTCAAACTTCCAACCCAGATTAGTGCCCTGCCCAGACGTATTCTCGATCACTGCGATTACGTCAGGTACCGCTTGATGAGCTAGGTTGATCGATTCAGCGATCTTCGCCAAACATTCGCTTTCTGAGATTTTCTTTAAATGACTCCCAGGATGAAAATTCAAAAGCGTTAGTCCAAGTTGATTACAACGCTCCATTTCATCAATAAAAGCCGCGCGTGATTTCTCTAGCTTCTCTTCTTCTGGCGCTCCTAGGTTAATCAGGTAGGAGTCATGAGGAAGAATGTGCTCAGCACCGTAGCCCAACATTTTGCAATTGGCTTTAAAGGCACTAATGGTTTTCGCTTCTAGTGGTTTTGCCGCCCACTGTCTCTGGTTCTTGGTAAACAGTGCAAACGCATTGGCACCTATTTCACGTGCACGCATAGGCGCCTGATCAACACCACCAGCAGCCGACACATGAGCGCCAATAAACTTAATATTTGTTTCCGGTTTTGAGGATGAATTATTGTTTGTCATTAAATCACTTTACACTTTCAGAATGCTTAATAAATAAAGGGTCGTATCGGTTGTAGTTCAATAAAAACACAACAAATGTAGTAAACTTACAACAAATATGGCTGTTAAATATTTTTTATACTTTAAAATATTTTGTAATTACTTTGTTTTCAAAGGTTTTATTGATTTACCTCAATATAATCACCTTTGTAAAAATATGGTTTTTGGTTGTTTTTTGACTTAAATCAATGTTAACCTTACTAATATTAGGTATACATTACCCAGCTCAATAAAAATCGAAAGTTAACACCATAATCAAACCACATTCAGTGGACTAGGAGATAGTTATGATCCAAGGTATTCAAATTACTAAAGCAGCAAACGATGACCTACTAAACTCAATCTGGCTACTAGATAGCGAGAAGAATGAAGCTCGTTGTGTTGTTGCTACTGCAGGTTTCGAAGCTGACCAAGTTATCTCAGCTGCAGACCTAGGCGAGTACGAAAGCCGTGAAGTTGCAATCGAAGCAGCACCACGCATCGAAGGTGGCCAACACCTAAACGTTAACGTTCTTAAGCGTGAAACGCTAGAAGATGCTGTTGCTCACCCAGAGAACTACCCACAGCTAACTATCCGTGTATCGGGTTACGCTGTACGTTTCAACTCTCTAACAACTGAACAGCAACGTGACGTTATCGCACGTACGTTCACTGAGTCTCTATAATTTTTAGAGCTTAAATTAGAATACAAAAACGGC
>NZ_JBFRKI010000057.1:0-551 GCF_041469245.1 Vibrio sp. 10N.286.51.B11
TAATTTTCCGGATTGGTATAATACCGGGCTGGCGATCCAACTCCCAACATTGCTTCGTAGAAGCAACAGATGCAAAAAAGGCTCTAGCATTTCTGCTAGAGCCTTAAATATGGCAGGGGTGGAGAGATTCGAACTCCCAACACGCGGATTTGGAATCCGCTGCTCTGCCAATTGGAGCTACACCCCTATTTTCAGTTTTAAAGAGCTGAAACTCTGAATAAGTGGCGGAGTGGACGGGACTCGAACCCGCGACCCCCGGCGTGACAGGCCGGTATTCTAACCAACTGAACTACCACTCCGCAGTGGAATACTTGTCGTCGCTGACAAGTGTTCAAATTTAAAGCCTGGCGATGTCCTACTCTCACATGGGGAAGCCCCACACTACCATCGGCGCTATTGTGTTTCACTTCTGAGTTCGGCATGGAATCAGGTGGGTCCACAATGCTATGGTCGCCAAGCAAATTTTGCTTTTACTTTCAGCTTTTTTAAAAACTGAAGGCAAAATAATCTGGAAAACTGATTTAAAAGTCTATCTCTTCAAACTCATTCAA
>NZ_JBFRKI010000058.1:0-461 GCF_041469245.1 Vibrio sp. 10N.286.51.B11
TTTTCCGGATTGGTATTATCGATAGCCAGAAACGACGAAAGCCTAGTCATAAGACTAGGCTTTCTAATAAGTGGCGGAGTGGACGGGACTCGAACCCGCGACCCCCGGCGTGACAGGCCGGTATTCTAACCAACTGAACTACCACTCCGCAGTGTCTATTCAGCATAAAGCAATTTGAGCCTGACGATGTCCTACTCTCACATGGGGAAGCCCCACACTACCATCGGCGCTATTGTGTTTCACTTCTGAGTTCGGCATGGAATCAGGTGGGTCCACAATGCTATGGTCGTCAAACAAATTCTGTTGTTAACTTGAATAATCAAATCAACTAAATATGGTGCTGATACCCAGACTCGAACTGGGGACCTCACCCTTACCAAGGGTGCGCTCTACCGGGCTGAGCTATATCAGCAATTCAAGAACCGTTTAAAAACGACTCTAAAAATTTAAAGCCTGGCGAT
>NZ_JBFRKI010000059.1:0-661 GCF_041469245.1 Vibrio sp. 10N.286.51.B11
AGCAATTTCCTAAGGTGGATTTTGACCCAAACCCTCTATTTGTTGAACATGAGACTATCATTACCTCTGCTGGAGTAGCTGCTTCACTCGATTGTTGTCTACATATAGTGCGCCGTTTGTGTGGTAGTGAGCTTGCGAATGATCTCGCACGTAAGATGGTGACTGCGCCATCTCGTACTGGTGGACAGCAGCAATACATACCAGCACCAGTCAACATAAAACCTCTTACAGAGACAAGTATTAGCCTTGTGATTGAGCTGGTGGAGCAGAGCCTTAATCAGTGTCACTCACTAGATGAAGTCGCTGAGCGCTGTGCGATGAGTAAACGTACCTTCACACGCCAGTTTAAATCCACCTATGGCTGTACATTTGGTGAATGGCTGCAAAACCGACGTTTGGTGCTTAGCCAACGTCTATTAGAAACCACGAAACTATCGATACCTCAAGTTGCAGAGCAAGCGGGTTTTGGCTCTGACAGTGTATTCAGAAAGCACTTTAAATCGGCTTTTCATGTATCGCCGATTCAGTGGCGCACTACATTCAAGCAATAGTCTTAATTTCATTGAGGGCGATGGGGCTAGATCGTCGCATCTATTACTTTTTGTATCTGAAACCTTGCAAGTTCAATTCTAGGCGTTTTTGGGGCATCACAAGCCAGCCC
>NZ_JBFRKI010000059.1:1155-8253 GCF_041469245.1 Vibrio sp. 10N.286.51.B11
GGGCATCACAAGCCAGCCCTAACATCACTAGTTTGAAGCTACAAAATGATTTGCCGAAATCAATAGAATGAGTTTTGACTATCTCGCTATAAGGCCACTTAGCGATGGTCTATCCAACATATGAGCACAAAAAAAGCGAGCACTAAGCTCGCTTTTAACCATCTGTTTTTAAAGTAAATTACAGTAGTTCTACCGACTGTTGAGCAATCACGAATTCTTCATTGGTTGGATTGCTATTAGTATCGCATCTGCTAGTAAGAGTGTGGTCAAAATTATTTAGACCACAATTTTAAACGACGTTGCAAAGATGAGTCTTACTCAATATCAGCAATTAGAACAACTATCCAAGCAAAGTGTAGGAAGTAAGCGCTATGTGACTCCCAGCAAAAGGATAAATTGCGCAGTCTAACTCAATGTAATCACGGTTTTTCGTTTTGTGGTTTCACTGTGTTTCAACGCATCAAGCATCTGCTCGAATTTAAAAGTGACAGGAATACTAACTTCAACACTCCCATTTTCAATACGCTCAAGCAGCGCTTCACCATTTTGCATTAATGTATGCCAATCATCTTTATCACCAAAATTATGTAACGCTCCAAGGGCTATTTCGTGGTAAGAAATAGTGCGCGTAAATGGAGGGTCAATGGGTTTAGCAATACGATCTTGAATGCAGACAATATGTCCATTCGCTCTTAACAGCGGCACTAAATGGGCGGCATTTTCCCCACTCACCGCATCAAAAATGGCGAAGTATTTCATGTCGATTTGAGATTGCTCCCGATAAACTTGGCGAATACCTAAGCTTTTGGCTCGCTCTTCGCTCAGACTCGCGGAGACAACATCAACGATATAACCCGCTCTGACAAGGATCTGGGATAACAAATTATTCACCGCGCCAAAACCAACGACAAGCACTTCTCTTTGTTGGGTTAATGGAATTTTTTCAAATGCTTGCCACGCAGTTAGCATCGGACAAGGCAGTGCCGCGGCAAGTTCAAAAGATAGGCTCTCAGGTAGTGTCATCACTCGCTCAACGTTCAAAACAGTATATTTAGCGAAGCTACCATGGCGATTTAGTGAACCATGATATGCCACTCGACGGCCAATTAGACTGGGATCAACTTTAGAACCTACTTGTACGACGACGCCTGCACCATCAACACCTGGAACATGGCCATTCGGCCAATTTAAAGGATTGGCTTTAATAAATTTCCAATCCACAGGGTTAATACCAATCGCTTTGTTTTGTACTAAGATTTCGCTGTCATCTAAAGCTGCTCTTTCAGCCTTACCTAAAACAAGACTGTGTTTCTCAGTTTGATATTGCCAAATTCGATAGGGTTCCATATCACTTCCACTCGCTTAATGAAAAGGTAAGGCACCAAAGAGTTATCGTCCTTGGTACCTGGTGTATTAGGCTTGATAAGTTGGATAATCGACGTAGCCTTCGGCTCCGCCCCCATACAAGGTCAACCTAGCATCGGCATCAAACTCGGCCAATGGTAAATCATGAGCAAATCGGGCGACTAAATCAGGGTTCGTTACAAAAGGAGTACCAAAGGCAACGAAATCAGCATACTGCTTATCTAGCAACTGTTGGGCAGATTGCTTGGTCAACTTTCCTGCAACCATGATTGGATTAGAGTATATTCGGCGTACTTGCTGGCGAAACTCTTCAGGCACCTCTACATAGCGTGATATGTTTTCTGAAAAATGCACATACGCAAGGTTCATCAGTTGTAGTTTTTCCAGCAATGCTAACGTTAGCGGAACAATTTCAACATCATCCCCAGCAAAACCCTCTCCGATATGAGGAGACAGACGAACCGCAACTCTTTCCCCACCAATTTCGTCGGTAAGTGCTTGCAACGTATCAACCAAAAAGCGCATGCGATTCTCTTGGCTGCCACCATATTGATCACTTCTTTGGTTGCTTTCTAAGCGTAAAAAGGTATCAAACAAGTAACCATGCGCAGCATGAATTTCCACGCCATCAAAACCAGCTTCAATGGCGTTTTTGCCCGCTTGTACAAAATCCGCAATCGTGCTCTTAATGTCTTGCAGCGTCATCTCCCGTGGCGTTTCAGTTTCAATCATCCCAAAGCCACCTTCAGCTAGTGGGCCAAATACTTGATCTGGGATTTTAATCGCTGATGGGGCTAACGGCTTAGTACCTGAAATATCAGAATGACTGCGTCGCCCCACATGCCAAAGTTGAGTAAATATTTTCCCGCCATCTTGATGCACAGCTTGGGTGGTTTTTTTCCAGCCTTCGATGTGCTCTGGGGTATAAATGCCCGGAGTCATCGAATAACCTCGTGCAGCCGCTGAGATCGGGGTGCCCTCTGATACAATGAGTCCAGCACTGGCACGCTGACGGTAGTAGGTTGCCATCATCTCGTTTGGTACATCACCAGGTTGAGACGTGCGTGAACGAGTCATCGGCGCCATCGCGATACGGTTTCTAGTCTCAAGTCCGTGACCTTTAAATACCTTAAACATACTTACCCCCTTAAGCTTTATACGTTGGATAATCAATCAGACCTTTCTCACCACCACCAAACAAGGTGTTTGGATCATGCTCTGCCAATGGGTAGCCGTGAAGTAGACGTTCAGGAAGATCGGGATTCGCCACAAAAGGTCGACCAAAGCAGATCATATCAGCCAGTCCGTCATCAATAGCTTGCTTTGCTTTTTCCGCATTATAACGACCTGCGTAGATCAGCACGCCTTGAAAAGCATTGCGCATTGCACGTTTGAATGAGACGGGTGTATCTGGTGCATCATCCCAATCGACTTCAGCAATATGTAGGTACACGATATGATGTTTATTGAGTAACGCTGCGGCAGCGGTATAAGTCTCAATAGGGTTAGCATCAACAGTACCATTGAGGGTTGTTAAAGGTGCCAAGCGCACACCAACGCGATCAGCGCCAATGGCATCGACCATTGCAGTAACAACTTCATCAAGAAAACGAAGACGGTTTTCAAGACATCCACCGTACTCATCAGTGCGATCATTCGCATCTGAATCAATAAATTGGTTAATTAAATAACCATTAGCGGCATGCAGTTCAATGCCATCAAAGCCGGCCTCAATGGCATTCAATGCGGCTTGACGGTAATCTTCGATCACTTGCTGAATATCGGCTTTTGTCATCGCTCTAGGCTGAACGACGTCAACAAAACCAGGTTCATCACTGCCATTATCAACGAATACTTTTACGTTTTCCGCTTTTAACGCTGATGAAGAAATCGGTTGCTTACCACCGATGTTATCTGTGTGAGTGACTCTGCCCACATGCCAGAGCTGAGCGAAAATAGCGCCTTGTTTGGCATGCACAGCGTCTGTCACTTTACGCCAACCAGCAATCTGCTCAGGTGTGTAAATACCTGGGGTCCATGCATAGCCTTTTGCCGTCGCTGAAATTTGCGTACCTTCAGACACAATCAATCCTGCACTGGCACGCTGAGCGTAATAGGTTGCCATCATGTCATTTGCGACATCACCAGGCTGACTGGCTCTTGAACGCGTCATCGGTGGCATGACAATGCGGTTTTTGAGTGTGAGTCCACCCAATGTGAATGGTTTAAATAGTGATAGTGACATAGTTGAGCCCTCTTCATTTGATAAGGGCATACTAGCAAATGAGTCACCAATCATTTATAGCAATAAAGGCAAATAATATTTGTATAAATTGCAACAATCAGTTTGTTTAAGCGGGTTACAGGGTTAGCTTTGGCTTAATAAAATCAATAAAAGCGGAGATCCGCTTGGCCACAGAAGAAGTCTTATAATACACAGCGTTGACTTGTTCTCTTCGTGGATGACTGATTTTTTCGCTCTTCAACAGCGAGATTAAACGTCCTTCGGCAATATCTTTATTCACCATAAACCCTGATAGACATGCAATGCCATTTCCTGCCAACACAATTTGTCGAATGGTTTCGCCATTACTTGATGACATCAAAGCGTCTAGTTGGGTAAACCCTTTTAAAGGCCAGTCATTCAAAATTTTGGGGGCGACAAATCCAATGAGATTATGCTGAGCAAGATCGCTGCTTTTAGTGGGGAGCCCGCGTTTTGAGATATATTCTGGTGAAGCCACAATATACAAGGGGCTTCGACCCAGCGACCGAGCATGTAGCGTAGAATCGCTCAACGTACCAATCCGAATTGCTAAATCGGTTTTCTTTTCTAGTAAATCCACAATGCCTTCATTGGAGGTTATTTCTAGCTCAATATCGGGATAGGCTTGATTAAATGACTGCACCAATGGCACCAGTTGATGAAACACAAACGGACTAGCCGCGTCGACACGTAAACGGCCTTTGGGCAATTCCCCACGGGAAATAATATCTTCTTCCGCCTTCTGTAATTGCATTAACCCCACCCGCATAGAGTCAATGAACTGGCGTCCTTCATCGGTTAATTCAATACGTCTAGTGGTTCGGTTTAGAATAGTGACCCCAAGTTGACTCTCCACTTTACTGACCGCTCTGGATACTCGCGCGACTTGGATATCTAGGCTCTCTGCTGCCGCTGAAAAACCTCCGGTATCGACTACAGCTAGTAAAATGGCTAAATCATCAGATTTTGTTCGCATGCTATTTCCCTCAACTTTATCCAATCGCTCATCAGCTTTATTGCATTTATAACAAATATCATTTGTAAAAACCTCTGTTTTTCACAAAACATCTTTAATGCAAAATGCCCCCCATCAATTAACAACGCGACGGCATAGCGACCAATACATCGGCTATTGCTGGTCATTTTCAAACAACAGAGAGTAAATATTATGCCTTTAGCACTTCTTGCATTGACGCTCAGCGCCTTTGCTATTGGAACAACGGAGTTTGTGATCGTGGGGCTACTCCCGACCATGGCCTCCGACCTAAATATATCACTGCCTTCAGCAGGCTTGCTGGTTAGCCTTTATGCACTTGGTGTTGCCATTGGCGCCCCGGTTTTAACGGCTTTAACAGGAAAGTGGAATCGTAAACACGTATTGATTACCGTCATGTCACTGTTTGTTGTCGGTAACTTAGTTGCATGGCAAGCACCTGGATATAACACCCTGATTATCGCTCGTATTTTGACAGGTTTAGCCCATGGTGTATTTTTCTCCATTGGTTCAACCATTGCTACCGGTCTGGTACCAAAAGAAAAAGCCGCCAGCGCCATTGCGATTATGTTCACTGGTTTAACCGTGGCGTTAGTCACAGGCGTGCCGCTTGGGACATACATAGGTCAAACCTTTGGCTGGCAATCAACCTTCTTAGTTGTTGCGCTATTAGGTTTAATCGCATTAATTGGTAGTGCTTTCTTAGTACCAAATAACTTAAAACAACCTGCTGCAGCTAAGCTTTCATCGCAGCTTAAGGTATTAACTCAACCTAGATTATTACTGGTTTATGCGATTACTGCACTGGGTTATGGCGGCACTTTTACAGCATTCACTTTCCTTGCTCCTATTTTGCAGCAAGAAACTGGCTTTAGTGCGAATGCAATTAGTTTAATTATGTTGGTTTATGGAGTCTCAGTTGCGATTGGTAATATTTGGGGCGGAAAAATGGCCGATAAAATGGGCCCAATAAAAGCCCTTAGCATTATTTTTACTGGTCTTGCAGCTGTGCTTATCGTGTTCAATTTTACCGCCGTTAACCCTATTGCCGCGGTAGCCACGATTTTAGTTTGGGGGGCATTTGCATTCGGTAATGTTCCAGGTTTACAAGTATATGTAGTGAAACTTGCTGAAAAATATACACCAGATGCAGTGGATGTTGCTTCCGGTTTAAACATTGCCGCCTTTAACGTTGGTATTGCACTTGGTTCATGGGGCGGAGGGATGGTTGTCGCTGAAGCAGGCTTAATGCATACACCTTGGGTAGGTGCAGTAGTTGTACTGATAGCGCTTGCTTTGACCCGCTTTAGTGGCCGTCTTGATAAGCGTGCAGAAAGTTAATGGTAAAAATGTATTAATGAAATAAACACGACTCTTACCCTTAGAGCTGGTCAATGCAGCAGCATTGGCCAGCTTTTCGCAACTTATATTGATTGGTATTAGACAAGATTGAAACTGATAAGAGGCACTCAATGAAAACCGTTTTTATTACTGGAGCTAATCGTGGCTTAGGATTAGAGCTTGCAAAGCAATATGCACAGCGACATTACAAGGTCATCGCTTGCTGTCGCGATATTGATTCAGCGCATGAGTTAACCCTGTTAGCACAACAGTATTCAACCATTCGCCCTTATGCTCTAGATGTTAGTCATGAAACAGATATTCTCGCTTTAACTGAGGTGTTTAAAGAGCAACCTATTGATGTACTTATTCATAATGCTGGGGTGAGTGGTGAAGGATGTGACAACTTAGGCAATATGGATCAGCAAAGATGGCTAGAGGTGTTAAAGGTCAATACCATCGCACCCATGTTAATCACGCAGGCCTTGCTCAATAATATTCTAGCCGGCCAAGATAAAACCATAATCGGGATGACCTCAATACTGGCCAGTATTGATGATAACCGCTCAGGGGGACGATACAGCTATCGAGCATCAAAAGCGGCCCTCAACCAAATAATTAAATCTCTAGCCTGTGAATTATCCGAAGCGGGAGTGAAGACCATGGCAATTCATCCAGGTTGGGTAAAAACCGATATGGGTGGAAAGGAAGGCAAGGTAACAGTAAAAGAGAGTGTTACAGGCATGCTTAATGTTATCGACAATTTAAAACTTAAGCATTCAGGTTCATTTTTTGTCTACGATGGCACTCAATTGCCATGGTAAGCCTAGTAGTTACGTCTCATACAAACTCTAAGGGTAGGATATGCTTTTAACCTTTATAGTTTTAATCCTTTCTATTGTCGCTTTGCTCGGGTGGTATTTACACAAAGTCTCCCGTGACATTTCCCAAATTGACTGGGATTGGGATGACGATGAGATCCTATAAATTGATATTGCCTGCATCTATGGCTGGTCACATTACATATCCTAAGGAACGACTGCGATCTTACTCTGGAATGAGTAAATACTTTAACGTGAAATGGGCAAGCAATGATCGCGCTTAGAAAAGTCTGGGCATCACAAGCCAGCCC
>NZ_JBFRKI010000059.1:9071-15805 GCF_041469245.1 Vibrio sp. 10N.286.51.B11
ACAGCAGTTCAACCGACTGCTGGGCGATCACGAATTCTTCGTTAGTTGGCAAGGTATTAGTACAGCACACATATTACAGCTTCCTCGAACAAACTTTTGAACATTTATGAGTCAGTGATTCTGCTAAATTAGCATTTAAAGGATTAACTCAGGTATTGCAAATCTCTAGCTACGTGGCCAAGTTCACTTAGCTACTACAGGAGCCGTTCAAGTCTTAAAAAACATCATCCCAATACGGTAAATCACCATAATAGTTACTGAGAAACTCGATAAAAACACTCAACTTAGTCGCAATCAGCTTACGGTGCGGATACACCGCATATAGCGCCATGGGTTCTGGCTCAAACTCTTTTAGAATAACGTTAAGTTGGCCCTTCTTTACTGCGTCAGACACGATAAAGGTGGGTTGAAAAACATAGCCCTCTCCCGCTATAGCGGACTCAACGAGGATATCGCCGTTGTTGCAGGAAATACCGGAACTCTCCTCTTTTGACGAGCGCTTCAGCGCATTCATAAGTGGGGACTCGGATTGACTGTAATCCATGTAGCTGTAGCTTAGCAGATGCTCTGGAATAAGCTGTTCCGGATGCTCTGGCGTTCCATGCCGTTCAAGATAGTCTGGGGAAGCACACATAACCAACCGAACCGGAGCAACACGCTTTGCAATTAAGGATGAGCTTTTTAATTGCCCGATCCGTAACGCTAAATCAAAGCCCTCCTCAACCACATCGACTTTCCGATCGTTGAGTTGCAAATCGATACCCACAGCCGGATTGAGCTGCTTAAAATCCCGAATAAGTGAAGCGAGATGCTTGGTAGCAAAAGTCACCGGAGCACTGATACGCAGTAAACCTTGCGCCTCATTCTTTAACTGCCCCATGCTCCCTTCCATGTCTTGAATACTTTCCAAAATGTGCTGAACGTGTTGCACACATCGCTCGCCCGCTTCTGTAAGGTGTACTTTTCTCGTCGTGCGGTTCAGCAGGCGTACCCCGAGTTGTTCCTCCAAATGAGATACGTACTTACTGACCAACTGATTTGACGTTCCCAGTTTCTCTGCTGCCTTGGTAAAACTGCCTTCTCTAGAGACCGTGAGAAACGCCTTCATGGTGTCAATCCTATCCATTAAACAAATCCTTTTAATAAGTCAATTACCAACAATACATTGGAAATCATTCAATGATAATGCCATTTATCATCTAAAGGAGAAGGATTAATCTTATTCCCAAGTTAAGACTTACTTGAATAAATCAACTCTGAGGGAAATACCATGAACAAGCACATTTTTAACAAAGTAATTCAATCCAATGCTGGCTTTGCGGCACTAGTACTGAGAGTTCCGGTAGGAATCATTTTGGCTGCACATGGTGCGCAAAAGCTGTTTGGCTGGTTTGGTGGCTATGGACTTGAAGGCACTGGCCAATGGATGGCAAGCATTGGGCTAGCACCCGGTTACCTAATGGCATTGATGGCTGGCAGTGCAGAATTCTTCGGAGGTTTAGCCTTGATATTTGGCCTTTTGACTCGCCCAGCAGCACTGGTCAATGCATTTGCCATGTTAGTGGCAATCTTCAGCGTTCACATCAGCCATGGCTTATTTATCAGCAATAACGGTTACGAGTTTGCTTTGGCGTTATTCGCTGCCACTTTAGCGCTAGCCATTCAAGGTGGCGGAAAGTTTGCCATTGATAACCGCTTACTTGGTGCAACCAAAACCGCTTAATAAAAGCTATTGGACTCGAAACAAATTAGACAAACAACAGACGCCCATGGCGTACGCTCGCAGGGGGCTCTTCGAAAAAAGGAAAGATTATGTTGGTAAATGGTAAGTGGGAACGCAAGTGGGATCCCGTTCAAGAGAAAGACAGTGAAGGCCGCTTCATCCGCCAAAGCAGCGCATTTACAAATCGCATTGACGATGTACAGTCAGCAGTCGATAAAGGTTTGCGACTCTATGCTGCTTACATTTGTCCTTGGGCAACACGCACATTAATTGCTCGCTCGTTGTTTAACTTAGAAGATGTAATTGACGTAAAAATCTTAGACCCAGTACTAACAGATTTCGGTTGGCAATTTGGGGGTGAATCTGATTCAACGGTAGGCTCTACAGAGAGTGGCATTGAGGGAGTGCAATACGCTCTCCATCTCTATACGATGACTGATGACCAATACACTGGTCGAGCGACTGTGCCTGTACTTTGGGATTGTGGTGATAACAAAATCATCAACAACGAGTCTGCTGATATTCTTCATATTTTGAACGAAGACTTACGACCGATTCATAATTCAAACATCAATTTGTACCCGACTGAGTTGCAGTCACAAATTGAAGAGTTTAATGGCAGTATCTACGACAGCTTAAACAATGGCGTGTATCGCGCAGGATTCGCTTCCAGCCAGAAAGCTTACGACGAAGCCATGGTTGATATTTTCGCTCGCTTAGAAGAACTGGAAACACATTTTGCGAATAACGATTTTGCCGTTGGCAACCAACTAACCGAAAGCGACATTCGGTTATTCGTTACCTTGATCCGATTTGATGTGGCCTACCATGGCCTATTTAAAACTAACATCAAAGCCATCTCTGACTACCCTGCGTTGTCAGCGTATTTGGACCGCTTATTACAAATCGAAGCCTTTGCGAAAAACACTCGTGTCGATCATATTAAAGCGGGCTATTACTCGGTAACTGCGCTAAATCCATCTGGCATAATTCCTCAGGGGCCGTACTTGGATTGGTTTAAATATTTACCGGAGGGAGTATGAAACTAGCACCTCTGATGTTCGTCGGTCACGGTTCTCCGATGTTTGCGTTAGGCGCAAGCATCGTGGCTCAACAACAGGCGACCGATAATTTAACCCATCAAGTAGCTAAATTTGATGATGTGGAAGCTATATTAGTGATATCACCACATTGGGTTGCCCGCGGTAATGTCGTTATCACCAACGACCAACCCGAAACCATTCACGACTTTGGTGGCTTTCCACCTGAATTGTACGAGTTGAACTATCCTGCTGTGGGCTCACACATTGTTGGTAATAAAGTCATCGACTTATTAACCAACAATGGTTTCGAAACCAAGGCGGACAATTACCGAGGCTGGGATCACGGTGTTTGGGTACCGCCGTGTCACTTGCGCCCAAATGCAGACAAGCCAATAGTGCAATTGTCGCTGAATGTTGATCTGTCACCAGATGAACTAGAAAAGCTCGGTAATACCTTGAAACAATTGCGTAAGCAGAATATTGCGGTTATCTGCTCAGGTAGCCTGACGCACAATTTATATGACATTCGAATGAGTCACGAGCCCGTCGCAGATTATGCAAACAAATTCCAAAATTGGGCACGGAAAATCGCTCTTGAAGGCAATTTAGCGGAGGCAAAACAGCCTCACGTTAAGTCTGTTCACTATACGAAGTCACACCCTACCTCTGAGCATTATTTGCCGTTAGTTATTGCTATGGGAGCAAAAGATGACGCTGATAATCTTACGGTGTTGGAAAGTCCAATCTTGCATCACTCCATTTCAATGGAGAGTTATGTTTGGTCTCAGTGAGCAATAACATTACTTTAGTTTAGAAAAACAGCATCAACCAAGATAAGTATAAACTGCAAGGCTAAGAATGGGGCAGGAATGAGTTGAACCAGGAAGAATTCCTTCCTAGTTGCCAGTAGGCAAAGTGCAATCCGTCAGTTTACTACCAAATGTCTAGCTCCGTGATCACACGAGTCAAACCTCAGGTCTATGAAGCCTCTGGACAATTCTGAGTTACGAACCATCAGACACGCTGAACTTTCACATAACTTCTAGTATCGCAACTCTACGGGCAGCAATTATGCAGCAGTCCAAATTAACTCATTCATTACATGTTGATATTACGAAAACTTTAGAAGTAACTAACCGATTAGGTAGGATACATTATTGCTTGGTTTCATTACCAACATAGCTTCATGAATCAATATTTCGCATATGATCATGCTTAATTGATAAATCTTCTTGCAAAAAGTCCAACAAGTGTCGATGTAGTTTGGGTTGATATTGCCTTGAAGGATACAGAGCCCATATGCCAATTGGATTGACTTCAAAGTCTTTCAACAAGATAGTCAAAGTCCCTGCTTGTATGTCGATTGCAATAAAAGGCAGAGGTAAACACGCTATACCTTTGCCATTAATCGCTGCATTAAGAAGTATGGAACTATCATTTACAGAGTAGTTACTTGTGACCGTTACATTAATAGGCTGAGCAGATTTAGAACCGGCTTTAGAAACAAACAGCCAATCATTGCCTATTCGTTTGTGGATCAAGCAATTGTGATCGAGTAAATCTTCGGGAGATAAAGGAGCCCCATGTTCTGCTAGATACTGAGGGGAAGCGCAAACCACCGATGGACAATCAGCCAATTTCTTTCCAATTAAAGATTCGGGCAGGTCATTACTCAACTCGATTGCCATATCAACCCCATGTTTTATCAAATCCAGTGACTGATTCGACAGCGTGAGATCAACTTCTATGTCAGGGTACTTAAGCATGAATTGTTCAATAGCTTGGGCAAGATAACCCTGACCAAACGAAATGCTAGTAACCAGTGAAATTCTTCCTTTAGGTTGAGAGTGCTGCTCTTGGGCTAAGCTATATAGTTGGGTATTCTGCTCTAAAATATTCTGGCAGAAAGGCAATAAATCACGACCGGCGTTAGTGATACCTAAGCTTCTTGTTGAGCGATATAGTAAACATACACCTAAAGACTTTTCCAACGCGGTTATATGCCTAGTCGCCATGGATCGTGACATTCCTAAAGCCTCAGATGCTGCCGTCAGGCTTCCTAGATCGACAGTAGAAACGAAAACTTCCATTGAAACAATTCTATCCATACACCCTCAATAGTTCGATTTATGCAACAATCTATTGACGTATAGCATATATATCAACTTCAAACTAGGTTTTATACTGACCTTCTATTCCAATACCGAGCCGAATGAAATGAAAAAAACAATGGTACTAGTCGCATGCCTCAGTGCAGGTTTAATTCAAAGTAATACACTATTTGCCCACACTCAAAATGCTGAAAACTCAACGGTAGCAATCATTAAGTCTGGTAAACTTATGGGAAACAACCATGATGGCGTAGCCACATTTTATGACGTCCCATATGCGAAAAACCCTTTTACGGCAGATCGCCGATTTCGAGCACCGCAAGCATACGAAACTTGGAGCGGAGTATTAGATGCAACAAAAGCAGGTCAACCTGTCCCACAGCCTAGCCGAGATAAAAACACCACCTTGGTGGGGGCTCCCGATGATCTAACTCTGAACATTTGGACACCTATGAACGCCGTAGCTACCAACAACAAGGCATCAAATAAAAAACTGCCAGTCATGGTGTGGATCCCTGGCGGCGCATTCATCCGAGAAGATGCGGCAGAGTTAGCCTACGACGGAACAAGCTTTGCTCAGAATGACGTGATTGTTGTAACGATCAATTATCGTGTAGGCGTTGATGGTTTTATGCACCTTGAGGGCGCACCGGATAATCGCGGCATTCTTGATCAGATCATGGCTCTTGAGTGGGTACAAAATAACATCGAAGATTTTGGTGGAGACCCTAGCCAAGTTACTGTTGCAGGTCAATCTGCTGGGGCAGAAAGTGTTGCCATTTTATTGGGTACCGAAAAAGCAGAAGGCCTATTCCAGAAAGCTATTATGCAAAGTCCTCCAATGGCATTTTTAACTCAGAAAGAAGCTCAGAAAATCACACAAAGCTATACCAAAAAACTGAATATTCCAGCCACCGTTGAAGGCTTATCGACCATTCCATTTCCTGAATTAGTTAAGAACGTTATTGATATGGGTTACGCCATACAAGATCGCGACAAATGGGGAATGATGTCATGGGGAGGCACCGCATTTTTGCCCGTTGTTGATGGCGATATCATTGTCGAGTCTCCAATGAAAGATCTCACTAAAGCTTCTCCTTCTATTCCGGTCATCGTTGGTAACACAGATCAAGAATCACGGCTGTACCTTGTACCAAGTGATGCCGTAAACAATACGACCGAACAAACGAAGTCGCTACTATTGTCTGACTTGTCACTGGAAGGTCGCCCTGCTGATGTGTATTCAACAAAAGACACCGGAAAATCTATTGGAGACACTTTTGCCGACATCCAATCTGATTTTACGTTTAGAATGCCAGCACTGCACATTGCTCAACAGTTAACTAAAAACGACAACAAAGTTTGGCATTATAACTTTTCTTGGATGTCACCAGCGTTTGATGGCCACTTAGGAGCCGCACACTTTGTTGACGTGCCTTTTGTGTTTAATACAACTGACAATGAACAAGCAAAAACATTTGTCGGCTCACAGCCTCCAGTTGAACTTATTAATACCATGCACAACCAATGGCTAACATTCATCAAGACAAGTAAAGCTGATTGGTCTCCTTACAACTTATCGGATCGACCAACAATGCAATTTGATGTTACATCGAAACAGGTCAATGACCCTAATAGCTCAGTTCGAAAATTGTGGGAAGATTTTGAGTTCTAAGTAAAACGATTCAAATATTGGACGGTGGCTGCTGACATAATTCAGATTAGAAAAACTAGGTTATCACGTGGCTTGGTTTATTCTGTTGATAGATTTAACTAAAAGATAACGGGGCACTTTCGAGTTAGAAAGTGCCACGGGTAAAAATTCAATCCGAGAAGCTTTTGGACAGAAATCATTTA
>NZ_JBFRKI010000060.1:0-4135 GCF_041469245.1 Vibrio sp. 10N.286.51.B11
AATTCAGCGTACCACTACATTGATGAATATGAAGTGAAAGGGACACAATTCACGCTTCATAAACTCGGGGCAGCTGAAGACCCGGAGTCAGAGGCAAGGGGAGTACCAGAGTCCCCAAGTACATTCCTTACTTATACTGAAGGAAGCCTTCTATCCCTCTGTTTTTCAGAGCACCGATGGACATGGAAAATGTTTCTTGCTGTAGTGAACAACCCCAGCAGTCATATTGACCGCATGCAAACCATGGTACTCACAGCGAACTCGCAACAGCACCATATTGCGCCTATCGCTCAGCTCTCTGAAGTGGCAGACATCGAAGCCTCTGCTGTCGATGATGGTCGCTTTGCTGATTCAGGAATGAGTACACAAGCCGATGAAGCAGCCTTCCCATTCAAACCCGTTGCCTCTGAAAATGATGTAACGGCAACGCTTCCTGAAGAGGAAGCTGCCTATTTTGTCGCCATAAAAGATTACGCCGCTGACATTCAAGATATATCGCTGCATTTTGTTGGTGCCGCCAGCCCCTACCGCCTTTTCACTGATCAGTTTTCAAACCAGTGGAGCTTGATGCAGACTGCCATGCAACTGTGTATGTTTGGTGCAAGTGACGAGACAGATATGCCCGCAGGAGTAAAGCGCAAAAACCAAGAGCTTGATTTCTATATGGACATGGCGGATTACTATGACAACTCAGCAATGGTTGACCTTACCAGTGAATCCCAAGCAGCTATCATCAAAGGAATGCCATCCTCATTTTCCCAGCAAGCTATCGATGATTATCAAAAGTCCACTTCAGAGATAGCAGAGGCTATACAGAAGAAATATGGCATTTCAGCAAACCGATTTGGCAAATACGAGCAATGGATAGCGACTGAGCGCTGGCGTAAGCAGCTCAACTGGAAGCAAATGCTGAGCGAAATGCAGGCGCTATCAGAGCAAAAAGAGACCATGCTTGCTCAAGTGACTTCCGTAAAGCGTGACTTTATTTCGGTATTAGAAACGCTCACTCCTCATCATCTCGAACGTGTCTTCGACCTTTACAGCGAGGAAACGCAATATAGCCTCTATCAACTTCACCTAGCGGCGGTAGAAGCGTTTAGCCTTGTGATTGAAGAAGAAGACCGTATTTGGGCAGAAAGCCAATGGGAGAATCCGACCAGCTTATTACCACTCTATACCTCTGGCTTCAGTCGAAGTGTCTATAATGAGCTGAAAAAATCAATTCCCGAGCCTCTATCAACATCGTCAAGCGATGAAGATAAATGGTTAGAGCATGTATCTTCGGTGAGCAATAAAACGGGGATGTATGCGAAGGTCATGGACTTTGTCACAAACCCAAACACGTCCGAAACCGAAGTGTTGAAAGACTTGGCAAAAGGCTTTAAAGAGCTCGATATCCTATTCAAAGCCTCCATCAGCGCTGCTTTAAAGGGAACGTTAGAGCTGGGTGTGAGTTTTACCTCTCAAGCTTCCATTCTATTGATGCCAACGTTGGCTAAGCCATTGTCTCGAAATAGTTTCGTATGGCGAGCGAGTATAGCTGAGCGTATGGCGCAAACGATGCCAGTGAGTATTAATGACAATTATGCTCAAGGTTTTAAGGATTGGAAAACGCGCATTGAAGATAATCTCGCTGAGCTAAAGAAAAACAACCTCATTATTTCTGAGGTAAATCAAAATCAGCGCAAGGCGACGGCTAAGTATAAAGAGGCGTTAAAGAATCAGCGTCGAATCAAAAAATCATTAGCGGTGGCGACTTTAGAATACCCACAACGCATTATACTTCCGGACGACCTACCAAAAGCAACGGTAGAATTAAGGGCAAGGGTAATCAGCGAGCCCGCAGGTGATTTACACAAACTGTTCGAAAACGCAGGTGGGGTGGGGTTTCTAGCTCTTCTGTTTAACAGCATTGCCTTGATCGATGCCATGAGCAGTATTGCCGATACAGGCTTGATGAATTCAGATGAATTCTTAGACATACAACAAAAGCTGTTTTATACCGCCAGTGCGTGGACGGGGATTCGGACGGGGAAATTATGGGATAAGGTTAAGGGGAGTGATGAACTCAGAGAACACTCGCTGAAAACTCTTAAAAAGTTAGTAAATCGAAATACAAAAGGTTTTGAAAACCTGATCCTTGATGACTTAAAGGTATTCAATAAATGGCTCGCGATCACAGGGGCTTTGGGGGCGCTAGCTTCAGGTATTGAGGCATTCCGTTCTTGGCAGAGTGCTGATGAGGTTTATGGTCTTGAAAAATACCTGCATATAGCAAATACAGCAACACTTGGTTTAACTGGTGCAATTGGTGTGTTCCAGTTCATAGGAGCTTCTAGTGGTACCTTTTCGACTAACTTGCTATTTGGTGGTCCGGTAACGGCAGCTTTAGTTATTCTTACTGTTACATACCTAGCCATTAATTATAAGTTGAACAAGCTGAAACAAGATGATTTCCAAAAATGGTTAGATAAACTGCCTTGGGGTTATCACCCGAGTCGGACGCAGTGGAGTCAATCTGCGAGCTTACCTGAACGAGAGAAGCATAATTCAGCATTAGTACGTCAAGCGCTGTTTGACCTGCAATCCATTATTCAGCAGCCAACGGTATACCACCAGCCTATTGAAAAAGTACAAGCCTATCCGGGTTACACTCATCGTGAATTAATTGGTTTGGACGTGCATATTCAACTGCCACGCCATGCTGCAACGAATGGGATTACCGTGAGTACCAATACCAAGGCAACAGAAGATGAGTTGACGTCAGGCTCGTGGCATCAAAACGCAGATTTAGTCACGCTACAAACACAGAGCCAAGCTAGCAAAGAATTACTGGTGTATAAGGTAACATTACCGATCAAAGAAGCCGATCGATACCTTGCCATACAAGTAGCGTACGATGTGGAAGATGATGCCCCAGCTAAGCGTGAGTATTGGTTCCAAAACGGCGTAAAACAGAGTGCAACTTATGGTGTGATTTCAGACAATAGCAAACAAAGCACCATTCAGAAATCACTTACCCCCGTTGTCGGCACATTAGGTTTTCAGGAGTAACCCTTGGCATATTCACCATTTTACATCACCCCAGAAGAGTTGGCAGTTTACCAAGAGGCACAAGAGCAAGAGATTCTTACAGGGAACAATTTAACAACATGGCACAAATATGATGTAGAAGAGCCGTTTCGCTACTACTACAAACTATTTGCGCTTCCATTTGTGATCGCGCCATTCCTATTAACTTTTTTGATACATACAAGTGACACGGTTGGTGCAACCATTTTTTCTTTTATTTTGTCGGTGATGGTGTCTGGAGCTTTCTACCTTACGATCGGCCTCGATTATCGGTATGACTACATTTTTTCTGACAAGGGCTTTGTGATGAAAAAGCGTCGCAATATGCCTAAGTGGGTGAATACCGCCACGCAAGCTGTTGGTTGGATAGGCGCGGTGGTGTGTGTGACGATGGTAGCGGTGGTTGGCCCAATGGCTTTAGCGGGTGCTGGCGCCCTTATTTTACTCTCATTTGGTATGTTAAAACGCCAGCCTGATGTACCAACAGAAGTGAGAGTCGGAGAACGTGAAGATTGGCTGTTTGCTGACTACAACAAGAAAAGAAAAGTGGTCCAGTTTTATTTTAAGCAAGACATATGCAGATATCGAGATACTGCTCATAAGACTATCTTTCGCTCACAAGACAGATCAGATTGTTATGTTTTCTTTAAAACTGAAGCGGATTTAGAATCCATGGTCGCGCAACTTTCAAAGGTCTACAAACTGAATTGTACAAAGGTCGATGACCATAAAAAGCTGTTTGAAGCAAAGCCAGAATCAAGGCTCTTTAGTATCCCTGTTTGTAGTAGAGAATATCAAACCGATGAGGTGTTTGATTTTAGAGCTACAAACACCCCACTCCCAGAGCGTGAATACCTTTACAATGGCAAGTGGCAAACCGAGTCTGAGATTGAACAATCTAAGGCAGAAGGTACAAATAATCTGAATAGCAATATCTGATATTACCTTTGTCACTCGCGCTAGTTGTAAAAGTGTAGAAACCAAGAAGCCTCCAACATTGGAGGCTTCTTTTTATCCAGATAGTATTAAGATACTAAGCTTCTGAATAATACCAATCCGGAAA
>NZ_JBFRKI010000061.1:0-584 GCF_041469245.1 Vibrio sp. 10N.286.51.B11
CTAGGTAAGCGTAGTTACGCTCTGCTTCTGCTACCGCAAACTCACCAAGACGGATGAATGCTTTACGAGGTAGCGTTGCTAGGAAGTTAGGGTTACCACGACCTGCATCAAGAAGTGCACGATCTGGCACAGCTTGCGCCACTTCAATCAGTTTGTCTTTTAGCTCGAATGGGCTTAGGTCAGCGAATTTTGAAAAATCGATAGTTGGAGTTTGAGTAGTCATAATAGATACCTTACTTTCATAAATTTTAGCAAGTCGATCCCCTTCCCTATGTTTGGCCAGGGAATCGCTTAGTGTTTTAATTGGATTGACGTCTTAGACTGACGTTATAGTCTGAATTACATACCAGCGTTGACGGAGATAATGCCGACGATGATTGGTCCCCAAAGGGTCAATAGCACGTTGGCTACTGCGTAAGTCACTGTGAATGAGAATACTGGAGTTGCATTGCCTGTTTTTTCCATCAATGCCGCAAACGCAGGGTTTGCACTTCGACCACCAGTCACACAACCAAGTGCTTCAATTGGGTTTTTGATTCTCAAAACAAAGTAAGAGAAGAAGAACGAAATAATCTGTGGAATGA
>NZ_JBFRKI010000062.1:0-1334 GCF_041469245.1 Vibrio sp. 10N.286.51.B11
TGATGTATGGAATCCACTCCCTCCTTAGCAATCTAGACTTAGGAGTGTGAGAAAAAACCGAGGGTTCCAATATGTTGACTAAAAATGTTATCGCTATCGACTTAGCAAAAAATGTTCTTCAAGCCTGCCATATCAGCATTCATGGTGAGCTAATGTCCAATAAACCTCTGGGTCGCCAGAAGATGAAAGAGTTCTTGGCAAAGGCTAAGCCTTCGATTGTCGCCATGGAAGGTTGTTGCGGTTGCCATTACTGGGGGCAATTAGCAGAAAAACTTGGGCATGAAGTCCGAATCATTAACCCTAAGAAGGTGAAAGGATACCTAGAAGGTCATAAAACGGATCATAATGATGCTCTCGCCATCGCTAACGCCGCTATACAAATTGGTATCAAGTACAGTCGTCCAAAGTCATTGGAACAACAAGCTATGCATTCTTTAGAAACTAGCCGTAGATTCTTATCTCGTAGTGTTGTTTCCCTAGCTCTTCACATTAGAGGGACAATTTTGGGCTACGGGATAGCAAACCCTAGAGGTGAAAAAGGCTTAAAAGCGTCGGTTCAAACCGTGCTTGATGGCGATACACCAATACCCTCCAATGTCGTATCCGTTCTGTCGATGCTTTGGGAGCAATATAAAGAACTTAAAGCAAAACTCATCGCATTCGAAAAAGAGAAAAATGCTTTAACCCGTCAGATAGAGCCGTGCCAACGATTAATGGGCATTGAAGGGGTTGGTGAAACAACTGCTGCGATGCTCTATACAACTCTTGGTGATGGAAAGCAGTTCAAGAATGGAAGACAAGCTTCAGCATTTGTTGGTCTTACACCTAAACAGCACAGTTCAGGAGGCAAAGTTTTTATGATTGGGATCGATAAATGCGGTGGTGTGAAGGAGCTACGCTCGCTTCTTTATCTTGGCGCAATGTCATACGTTGGGCGACTACCCGAAAAACCGAAGACTCAGAAGGACGCTTGGTTGAGGAGCATCATAGATCGTATCGGCATCAAGAAGGCCTGCATTGCACTGGCTAACAAAGTGGTACGTACTGCGTGGGCAATGCTTCGGTATGAGACTGAATATAAACCAGTATTACTCACTCATTAATCACTACCAAATTTTTAAATTTTACAAAATGATGATGCATAAAAGGTAAGACCAACCTACTGAGAACCTGGCCATTCTGTCATGCTGTAAAAAGCTGCTAGCGCGATAAGGACAGTAGGTGCGCAAAACATCAAAGGCTAGAGGGTAGCTCCTTCAATAAGAAGCCGAATATACGACCGCATCTTAACTTTTATTGCCAAAATCACTTTGTAAATACGTGGATTCCATATA
>NZ_JBFRKI010000063.1:0-1055 GCF_041469245.1 Vibrio sp. 10N.286.51.B11
GGTGTTGCTAAAGATTTCGCATCTATCGATAACGCTCCAGAAGAGCGTGAGCGCGGTATCACAATCGCAACTTCTCACGTTGAGTACGACACTCCAGCACGTCACTACGCACACGTAGACTGTCCAGGACACGCGGATTATGTTAAAAACATGATCACTGGTGCTGCACAAATGGACGGCGGTATCCTAGTTGTTGCTGCGACTGACGGCCCTATGCCTCAAACTCGTGAGCACATCCTACTTGGTCGTCAAGTTGGTATCCCTTACATCATCGTATTCATGAACAAATGTGACATGGTAGATGACGAAGAGCTACTTGAGCTAGTTGAGATGGAAGTTCGTGAACTTCTTTCTGAATACGACTTCCCAGGTGATGACCTACCAGTTATTCAAGGTTCTGCACTTGGCGCACTAAACGGCGAGAAGCAGTGGGAAGACAAGATCGTTGAGCTTGCAGAAGCACTAGATTCTTACATTCCTGAGCCAGAGCGTGCAGTTGACCAACCGTTCCTACTACCAATTGAAGATGTATTCTCAATTCAAGGTCGTGGTACTGTTGTAACTGGTCGTATCGAGCGCGGTATCCTACGTGTAGGTGACGAAGTAGAAATCGTTGGTATCAAAGAGACTACTCTTACTACTTGTACTGGTGTTGAAATGTTCCGTAAACTGCTTGACGAAGGTCGTGCAGGCGAGAACGTTGGTGCACTTCTACGTGGTACTAAGCGTGATGACGTTGAACGTGGTCAAGTACTTTCTGCGAAAGGTTCTATCAACCCACACACTAAGTTTGAGTCTGAAGTATACGTACTTTCTAAAGACGAAGGCGGCCGTCACACTCCTTTCTTCAAAGGTTACCGTCCACAGTTCTACTTCCGTACAACTGACGTAACAGGCGATATCACTCTACCAGAAGGCGTAGAAATGGTAATGCCAGGTGACAACGTTCAAATGACTGTTGAGCTAATCGCTCCAATCGCAATGGACGAAGGTCTACGTTTCGCAATCCGCGAAGGTGGCCGTACAGTTGGTGCTGGTGTTGTAGCTAAAATCTT
>NZ_JBFRKI010000064.1:0-327 GCF_041469245.1 Vibrio sp. 10N.286.51.B11
GATGAGTCAGGCTCGTTCGGTGCGCAGACGGTGACGTACGCGGAAAACCAAGTGGCGGACGCGGTAGTGGGTACCTTGTCCGGCAGCGATCTGGATGGCGTGACCAAATACGAGTTCAAACACAGTGACGGCACCTTAAGCACCATCAGTGAAGACGGTTTCTACAGTGTCGATGCGGCCGGCAACATCAGCATCACGACAGCGGGCGTTTCGGCGGAGGTGAACGACTTCGAGCAAGGCACGAACAGTGGCGATTACCAGATGGTGATGACCGACGGTTACGGCTCGACAGCGGAAGCGACGGTGACCCTGAAAGAGAGCAACGTG
>NZ_JBFRKI010000065.1:0-1579 GCF_041469245.1 Vibrio sp. 10N.286.51.B11
TATCAGTTGACCACTACAATTACACCTTTCAAACCGTCACTCCTCTTCTGAATATAGTTTTTGATGTCTTGAGTAAATTTTAAAGTCAAAGTACTGAACTTTGGTAATCCCCTTTGATGGGGAAGATCCATCAAGACATGAAATGTAAGAATGTCTCTATAACGATTAGGTTTGAGAGATCGATAAAGAACGCACCAATTAACGGCACGATAAAATACGCTTGTGGCGATGGGCCGTAGTAACCCGTGATACCATTCATATTGAGCATGGCTGTCGGTGTCGCACCCAAACCAAAGCCCGCATGACCACTTGCCATCACCGCGGCATCATAATTTTTACCGAGTAGCTTATAGGTAACGGACGTAACAAACACAATAGTAAACAATGTTTGAATCGTTAGGATAACCACCAGCGACAACGCCATATCAAACAGCTGCCAAAGTTTGATTTCAAGCAATGCCATAGATAAGAAGACACTTAGGGCAATTGAGCTTAAACGTGCCACTTCGACCATCGCAATCTTGGCAGGTTTGCTCTCGCTAAATAGTGTTGAGAATAGTGCACCAACAAATAACGCATAGACGAAATTTGGCACCATGTTCAGCCAATGCACATCGAGCACAAGCACTAAACTATGTAGCATTTGGCTGAGCTCAACACAGCATGCTAAAAGAACAACGCTTCCGATGCCATGTAGTACATTGCCCTTAGTCGGCATGTGATGGGCCTTTTTGTGTTCCCCATCTGCTGCATGTACGTTCGGTGTTGAAAGTTGATTTTTTTCAACCAAATACGTGCCTAAAGGCGCTCCGATAATACCGCCAATCACAAGACCAAAAGTGGCACAGGCCATCGCGATTTCGAGTGCATTATCGACACCAAAATGGTCATGAAACATCGACGCCCATGCAGCACCTGTACCATGCCCACCTGATAGGGTGATAGAGCCCGTCATCAGTCCTAGCTTAGGATCCAGCCCTAAGAACGAGGCTGCAGCGACACCAATAGCGTCCTGAAAAATAATATAAACAACGGCGATTCCGAGAAAGACAACGAACAAGCGTCCACCTTGGAATAGCTGCTTGATATTTGCGCTTAAACCAATGCCTGCGAAAAACATCAGCATCAACGTCTCTTTATAAGGAAGTTCAAATTCGAACTCCATTCCCATGCGATATAAGCAAGTAGTAATTAAGGCTGCGATGCACCCACCAATCACCGGCCCTGGGATATGATATTTACTTAATATTGGTGTGTGTTTTTTGGTTACCTCACCAAACAACAACATCAAGAGTGCCAAAATGGCAGATTCAACGGCATTTACAGAAATTACATTCATTATCACGACCTAAACAACCGAATAAAAAAGCCCCGACTTGACGGGGCTTATATTTTCTAGCAACTACGAATTACGCAGAGAACTCTTGGAAGTACTCATCCAACACAGTGCGTGTTGCACGGCCAATTAGCTCGTACTCGTGGTGAGTAAGGTTCGCTAGTGATACGCGTACTGAGGCGTGTACTGTGTCGAAACCTTTACCAGGTAGTAAGATGACGCCAGTTTCGTGAGCAAGACGGA
>NZ_JBFRKI010000066.1:0-259 GCF_041469245.1 Vibrio sp. 10N.286.51.B11
CTTTTACTTTCAGCTTTTTTAAAAACTGAAGGCAAAATAATCTGGAAAACTGTATTTAAAAGTCTATCTCTTCAAACTCATTCAAGCGTTTGGTATTTCTTTGAGTCCACAAAACCCCTTGGGTGTTGTATGGTTAAGCCTCACGGGCAATTAGTACAGGTTAGCTCAATGCCTCGCAGCACTTACACACCCTGCCTATCAACGTCGTAGTCTACGACAACCCTTTAGGACACTTATAGTGCCAGGGAAAACTCATCTC
>NZ_JBFRKI010000067.1:0-176 GCF_041469245.1 Vibrio sp. 10N.286.51.B11
GATTGAATTTTTACCCGTGAACTCACCATCCTAATCTTCCTTTAATATCAGTGACCATTAATCCTAGAGCTTCAGCTTGAGCCAAAGACTTATCAATCCGGTTTCTTTGTCTCTTTACTTGACGCATGTCAGCGTTTGCGTACGTAGGGTCAAGTCTTGTCTTTTGCCTTTTTGAT
>NZ_JBFRKI010000067.1:970-1880 GCF_041469245.1 Vibrio sp. 10N.286.51.B11
TTTGCCTTTTTGATGAAATGGTCTAGTTTTTAACTAGGCCATTTTTGTATAGGGAAGACAATGAGTAGACCACTGAGAATAGAGTATGCGGGTGCGCTCTATCATGTAACGTCGCGCGGTAATGCTCGACAGCCGATTTATCTGGAAGAGCAAGATTTTGAATTGTTTATCGAAGTGTTGTCAGGCACCAGTGAGCGATTCAATTGGGTCGTGCATAGCTACTGTTTAATGACCAATCATTACCATCTACTCGTCGAAACTCCTGATGGGAACTTAAGTAAGGGAATGCGTCAGCTTAATGGTGTGTATACCCAAAAGTTCAATAGAAAACATAACCGAGTCGGTCATCTATACCAAGGTCGCTTTAAAGCCATTTTAGTCGACAAAGACGCTTATCTATTGGAAGTGGGACGTTACATTTTACTTAACCCCGTTCGTGCAAATATAGTGGATACACCGAACGAATATGAGTGGAGCAGTTGGCCTTTTGTTACTGGTTTAAAAGAGTCACCAGACTGGCTAGCGGTTGATCAAACCTTGTTTCAATTTGGCCGCCAGAGAAATAAGGCTGTTGAGAAATACAAGCAATTCGTTTTCGAGGGGGTTGGTAAGCCACTATGGACAGGATTAAAGCAGCAGGTGTACCTAGGCAGTGATGAGTTTGTGAACAGTCATCTTCCTAATTTGAATTTAGCAGAGGGAGATATCAAAGAGGTTCCGGCAAAACAGCGACGTGCTAAACCTCTTTCGCTAAAGGAGTACCAAGACTCAGCGCCTAGTAGAAATGATGCCATTATTGCTGCATTTAATAGCGGTGGCTATACGCAAAAGCAAATAGGGAATCACTTCGACTTACATTATTCACGAGTCAGCCGTATAGTGGCAAAAGGCAAGACCTGCCCCCCCCCCC
>NZ_JBFRKI010000067.1:2648-7219 GCF_041469245.1 Vibrio sp. 10N.286.51.B11
CCCCCGTTGTTAGGTATGCCCGTAAGAAATGAAGTGGCTTAATTGCTCGCAGCCCTTGGGGTTACTACGCTCTTAGGGAGGAATTGTTCAACAACGCCACCTGTAAATCTCAAAAATCCTACATATTTTTCTTTAAAATTCCGCTTCCGTTTATTTTGTGACTGAATGGGCGCGTTAGCTAATATTTTTTGTCATCTACTGTGTTTCTGGCTCAGCGATTGGGTTGGCTGGGTTAAAATTTATTGGTAAAAGATCGGATGTCCTATTTCACTTCCATTTTTATTCTTTTTTTTCATTACTTTAAGGGGATTTAGGCTTATGAGGCGATTTTGATAGTATAAAACAATTTACTTAGCGTGCTAACCAAGTATAATAGTTAGCACACTAAGTAAATGGGAACCATGATGCAAAAAGAATTCGACCATATGAAAGAGCTATCACTGGCAGAACAATTGGGGCGTCTGCATCGCTTATGGCGCACCGCTGTTGACATTGAACTTGCCCCTTTAGAGTTAACTTACCCACGCTGGACAGCCTTATGGAAACTGTGGCGATTAGGCGACAACCTCAGTCAAAAAGTATTAGCCAATGCCTTAGAAATTGAACTGGCCTCTTTAATGCGCACCTTAGCCCAATTAGAACAGCAAGGGCTCATTGAACGCCACTGTTGCCCCCATGATAAACGCGCCAGACTTGTCAATTTGACTCCTGCTGGACTCGATTTAATAACGAAAGTTGAAGTAACAATTATCAATATCCGTAGCCAATTGCTCTTAGGCATAAACGCTGAAGAACTTACTGAGTTTGAAAGAGTAATTAATCTGATTGGTAATAATGCGTTAACCAAATTAGCTAAAATGACAGACAAGTAAGTGAATACAAATATGACACCAGATCAACAATTTTCGCGGCTAACAAAAATTGCCTTAGCAGGCTTTATGCTGGTATTTGGTTACTTTATGTTTGCTGATGCGACTATGCCATTAACGCCGCAGGCTATGGCAACTCGGGTTGTGACTAAGGTTACCCCACAAGTTAATGGCCGCATTAAAACTATTGCTGTCACTAATAACCAAGTTGTTAGCAAGGGTGAATTACTGTTTGAAGTAGATCCTAGACCGTATAAGTTAGCGGTAGATGAAGCGCAGTTGGCTTTAGAGCAAGTCCAGCAAGATAACGCTGAGCTAGATGCCTCTTTGTTAGCGGCGCAAGCTGATGTCAATGCCAGCCAAACCACATCACAACAAAAACGCAGCGAAGCAAAGCGTCTTGATGCACTGTACAAAACTAATGGCGTATCCCAACAGCAACGCGATCAAGCTGACAGCGATGCCGCTGCGGCTGAAGCAAATTTGCTGGCAACCCAAGCCCGTTTAAAGCAATTAGAAGTGAGCCGCGGTGTTTACGGTAACAATAACTTAAAAGTACGTCAGGCCGAAAATCGCTTAGCCCAAGCCAAATTAAACCTGTCTTATACCCAAGTTCATGCGGATCAAGACGGCACAGTTACTAACTTGCAAATCATGGTCGGCGGCTTTGCGGCCATTGGCCAGCCACTGCTGGCTCTTGTTTCTGATGATGTGGATATTATTGCTGATTTTAGAGAAAAGGCATTACGAGATGTCTCAATTTCATCTAAAGCCCTTGTTGCGTTTGACGGTGAACCAGGCCGTTTATATCGCGCCCACGTCAGCAGTATTGATGCTGGGGTTAGCGCCGGACAGTTCGATGCCAATGGCAGTTTAGCGACTCCGCAACAATCTGATCGCTGGGTCCGTGACGCCCAAAGAATGAGATTGCATTTACAATTAGATAATGACGAAGTCATGAGAACATTGCCAACGGGGGCACGGGCGACGGTGCAGATAATGCCAGAAAATAGTTTGCTGAACTTATTAGCTCATGGGCAGATTAAAGCCATCAGTATGCTGCACTATATCTATTAACATCATACATTTGATAGATGCGCTATTTTAAATATATTACAGCGACACAAGGCAACAATCATGTTACTAAGATTTAATCCCATGACAGCCAATGATTTACGTCAATGTCTACGTATTGCCACTGCTGGCACGATTGGCTTTACTGTGTGCAAACTGTTCGGCTTTAGTAACGGGGTGTTTTATACTGTTACCCCTATGGTATTGCTAGGGCTAGCACCTGTGTTCACCGCCCATGTCGCGCGACAGGTGTTGGCGTCTTCTGTCACAGCTGGATTAGTGGTAGGCGTTATCGGTGGTTTATTTGGTGGCCATCCAGTCTTAATGACCCTGATTATTTTTGGGGTGTTTGTTGGCTTTTTTACCGCCATGACCCGCGGCAGTTTTTTTCTTTATGGTGCCAATAGTTTACTTAATCTGAGCATCATGCTTAATTTTGCCAGTTACCCTGATACTGATCTAAACGGTCTCATCGGCGCTAATCTCGGCGCCACAATACTGGCAATCATTATCGCCTATATCATGGTCTCGTTAATCCCTGATGTTGAACCCAGAAAATTGCAAAAACCACCAGCAAAATCAGTAAATCGAATGCGACATGAAGTATTACTGGGGGCAACTATCGCCACAGCATCTTTTGTCGTGTTCCAGATATTTAATCTGCAAGACTCTATGTCGGCGCAAGCTGCCACAATTTTATTACTTTATCCGATGCATTTTACTGGGGTATTAAATTATGCCCTTAAACGTGCGATAGGTACCTTTCTTGGAGTGACATTCGGTGTGTTAGCCCAGTTGTTTCTCTATGATTGGTCGGGGCTGCTTATCTTAGTAGTGCCGGTTTTATGGTTCGGATTAATGCTATTTAGCCAAGTTCATGTTAAAGAAAACGTCGGCGCTGGGGTTGGCTTTGGAGCGATGACCACGCTGGGGATTTTATTTGGCCAATACCTCACCCCAGGTAGCGATCTGATATATAGTGCACTTTACCGTATTAGCAGTATTTTGGTTGCCATCGTAGCGACTTTATTACTGTGTTACATCATGCACACTTTACTTAACCGATTTGCTGCAACGCGCTTAAGTTATCAGTAATGCTGATAATGATTAATCGAGCATGGAAAAAAACTGCTTGTGACTCAGCATTAGAAACAATAGGGTCATGTCTTGTCTTTTGTCTCTCATAACAATCACCTGATTCCAGTACGGGATCAGGTACTAGTATTTCAATAAAGCAATTGGAGACACCGTTGAAACTTTTTCCTCTTTGCCATACCTGTAGTTATTCATGATTTGCTAATGTTTACTTTTCCGAAACTCATTTCTGCCCAAAGGTATGCTGGCGGTAGCATGTAACGCAAAAATGCCCTCAATGAAATGAGTTCTATTGCTTGAAAGTCGTGCGCCACTGAACCGGCGATACATGAAAAGCAGATTTAAAGTGCTTTCTAAATACACTGTCAGAACCAAAACCCGCTTGCTCTGCAATTTGAGGTATCGATAGTTTCGTGGTTTCTAATAGACGTTGGCTAAACACCAAACGTCGATTTTGCAGCCATTCACCAAATGTACAACCATAGGTGGATTTAAACTGGCGTGTAAAGGTACGTTTACTTATCGCACAGCGCTCAGCGAGTTCATCTAGTGAATGAGACTGATTGAGACTCTGCTCAACCTGCTCAATCACAAGGTTAATACTTGTCTCTGTGAGGGGTTTTATGTTGACTGGTGCTGGTATGTATTGTTGCTGCCCACCATTACGAGATGGTGCAGTCACCATCTTACGAGCGAGATCATTCGCAAGCTCACTACCACACAAACGGCGCACTATGTGCAGACAGCAATCGAGTGAAGCTGCTACTCCAGCAGAGGTGATGATAGTCTCATGTTCAACAAATAGAGGGTTTGGGTCAAAATTCACCTTAGGAAATTGCTGCTGAAATTGTTCGGTAAATGCCCAGTGGCTTGTGGCTCGTTTGCCATCGAGAACGCCAGCACACGCGAGAACATAAGAACCAAGGCAGAGCCCTACCAGCAACTTCCCTTTATCATGATGATCTATTAACGCCTCTAGAAGTCGCTCACTTGGCTCTGGCAGGTCATTTGGCCAGCTTGGAATAATTATAATATCGGCTTCTTGGGTAGCACTTAGATCGCTATCGACCACCACACCAAATCCAGAGCTTGTTTCAAACCGCAAGCTGTTTTCGCTACAGATCCTCAAGTTAAACCGAACCGGCTGACCGAAAAAGATATCTCGAAACACCAGACAGGGCACAGAGAGATGAAAAGCACTGATGCCTTCAAAGGCTATCATAGTAATTTTAATTAACTCGCTTGATTTGTTCATGAGTGTCTCGATTTGCGCGAACGTTGACTTTCAAGACAGTATCATAAGAAGTCGGAAAGTAGCATACTAAATCGTATAGAGAACATGACTTGTTAGTGAGTTTAGAGAGGCATTATGAAGATCCACCACCTACGTAGCGCAACTTTTCTCATTGAATCTGGCGAAAAATTTATCCTTATTGATCCTATGTTGGGGAAAAAAGGCTCTATGCCTCCGTTTTCAGTCATTAAGGCTAAGGCCGCGAAAAATCCAACGGTTAAGATGCCAAGTAATGCCGA
>NZ_JBFRKI010000068.1:0-706 GCF_041469245.1 Vibrio sp. 10N.286.51.B11
CATTACTTGGCATCTCAACGGTTGGATTTTTCGCGGCCTTAGCCTTAATGACTGAAAACGGAGGCATAGAGCCTTTTTTCCCCAACATAGGATCAATAAGGATAAATTTTTCGCCAGATTCAATAATAAATGTTGCGCTACGTAGGTGGTGGATCTTCATAATGCCTCTCTAAACTCACTAACAAGCCATGTTCTCTATGAGATTTAGTATGCTTCTTTCTAGTTTCTTGTGATACTGTCTTGAAAGTCAACATTCGCGCAAATCGAGACACTTGTGAACAAATCAACCGAGCTAATTAAAATTACGATGGTAGCCTTTGAAGGCATCAGTGCTTTTCATCTCTCTGTGCCTTGTCTGGTGTTTCAAGATATCTTTTTCGGTCAGCCGGTTCGGTTTGACTTGAGGATCTGTTGCGAAAACAGCTTGCAGTTTGAAACAAGCTCTGGATTTGGTGTGGTGATCGATAGAGATTTGAGCGCTATTAAAGAGGCGGATATTGTGATTGTTCCAAGCTGGCCAAATGACCTGCCAGAGCCAAGTGAGCGACTTATAGAGGCGCTAATAGAGCATCATGGGAAAGGTAAGCTACTAGTAGGACTCTGCCTCGGGTCTTATGTACTTGCATGTGCTGGCGTTCTCGATGGAAAACGTGCCACAAGCCATTGGGCGTTTTCCGAACAATTTCAGCAGCAATTTCCTAAGGTG
>NZ_JBFRKI010000069.1:0-1225 GCF_041469245.1 Vibrio sp. 10N.286.51.B11
GTATCTCGATACCCATACCCCATTCGCTTGATTAGCTTTATCTTGTTGTTTATCCCTTCTAGGGTGCAGGTGTTTAGCGGATAACTTGCCGATGCGATAATACCGTGAAGATAAGGACTCAGTTTTCGTGCGAACTCTTTCAATGGCTTAATTCCACTCTCTTGTACTTGTGCCCACCAAGCCTCCCAGAGCCCTTTAGCATGTGCTTCTGATTCACAATACCAAAGCTCTTTGAGTTGTGCCCCGAGTATATAAGTGGTCATTAAGTCCTTATTGATATTCAATATTTCTGTAAGATAGCTGTCTTGCCGTGGATTTAAGTTGCCTCTATTTTTCAACAACACCCAGCGTGAGCGCTTGACCCATTGCCTCGCTTTTTTATCTTGCTTGAGTTTGTTGGCTTGGTCGACTCTGACTCTATCCATTACCTCACGACCGAACTTAGCAACAACATGGAATAAGTCGTAAACGATTTTTGCGTTCGGGCAGTGCGCTTGAACTTCAAGGTCAAAAGCCGTATTCATGTCCATCGCGACCGCTTCGATATTATTGCCATGCTTGCCTAACAGCTCGAAGAACGGTCGTATGTCCTTGCGGCTACGGCCTAACCCTATCCAAATGACTTGATGAGTCTTAGCGTCAGCAATGACCGTGGCATACCTATGCCCTTTAAAGATAGCGAACTCGTCCATGACGAGTTGCCTTAGCTCTTCCCATTTCACTGACGGTACAACTTGTCGAAGTCGGCGTTTATCTATCTCTTTAATGGTGTGCCAATGTACGCTCGTTAACTGGGAGATATGCTTAATGGGAAGAAGAGGCAGCAGTTGTTCTATATAACTTTTTAGGCGCTTCGTGATGCGAGCATAAGGCTCTAGCCAAGATAGAGACTCTGTTTTTATGCCGCAGTCACGACACTTAATTCTTCGTGTTTGAACGGAAAGTTCAACAGGAACACCGAGCAACATGGCTTCTTTCACATGCCGCCATTGATACTCGTGGATAGCTTCGGCTTCAAGACCACAAAGGCACTTAGCCTCAGAGTTAGGTTTAAGAGTCAGGGTAATAAGTGATGCTGTCTGGTGAGACTTTACTATTTGAAAGCCTTCCCAGAATGAAGATAGGAAAGTATGATTCGGCATGAAAACGGTAGTTTGTGTATGATTTTTGTTTGGCGACTAAACCATATCACTTACTACCGTTTTTGTTTTTAGTTCCCGCTAAT
>NZ_JBFRKI010000070.1:0-1241 GCF_041469245.1 Vibrio sp. 10N.286.51.B11
CGTAACTACGCTTACCTAGGTGGTGATTTCGGTGGTATCCCTGATGGCGTCGGCATCGTTGAGCGTTTCGACACGTTCGCAAGCCAATATGCAACAGACAAAGGCGTTGATTTCCTACGTCGTGCACTAAGCTACGCAAAAGACCGTCTAGGCATCGAAAAACAAGCGTTCCTAAACGAGCTAGTACTGGCTTACCTTGCGTGTAACTACCCAGTGCCACCACGTATGCTAGTGAACATCGAGAAAGTGGTTAAACAATACATCGCAGAAGAGATGTACGGCCCAATGCCAATGACGACTAACTTTGACCTGTTCGCAACAGAAGGCGGCACTGCGTCAATGACGTACACGTTCGCAACCATGTTCAACAATGGTCTATTGAAAAAAGGTGACAAAGTTGCGCTAATCACGCCAATCTTTACCCCTTACCTAGAAATCCCAGAGCTAGCAGAATATGAGCTGGAAATCGTTGAACTACGCCTTGATGAGACCACTTGGCAGCTACCAATGTCTGAAATCGAAAAACTGGCAGATACAGACATCAAACTGCTTTGTGTTGTTAACCCTGCTAATCCAGCATCAGTGAAATTCTCTGACGAGACTCTAGAGAACCTAACGAACTTTGTGAATGAGCAACGCAGTGACCTATTCATCATCACTGATGACGTATACGGTACATTTGCCGATGACTTCGTTTCTCTATTTGCAAAACTACCATACAACACACTTTGTGTTTACTCGTTCTCTAAGTACTTTGGTGCAACAGGCTGGCGTCTAGGCACTATCGGTATTCACGATGAGAACGTGTTCGACGATACACTTCGCTCATTCAGTGAAGCGACACAGTGCCAATTGGACGACCGTTACAAAACGCTAACTCCAGAGCCACGTGACATCAAATTCATCGACCGTATCGTTGCTGATAGCCGCAGCGTAGCATTGAACCATACTGCAGGTCTGTCTCTACCACAACAAGTACAAATGGCGATGTTTGCATTAACTTGTCTAATGGACTCAGAAGGTCGCTACAAAGCCGCTTGTAAACGCATCATCCGTGAGCGCTACACAACGCTTTACAAAAACATGGGTGTAGCAATCGAAGAGAACAAAGACCGTGTGGATTACTACACACTACTAGAGCTAGACACGCTAGGTGGCAAACTTTACGGTCAAGAGTTTGTCGACTGGTTCAAAGCTAACGAGAAAGGTAAAGACTTCCTATTCCGTCTTGCTCACGAAAC
>NZ_JBFRKI010000070.1:1617-1756 GCF_041469245.1 Vibrio sp. 10N.286.51.B11
CTCCAGAGCCACGTGACATTAAGTTCATCGACCGCATCGTTGCGGATAGCCGTAGCGTAGCCTTGAATCACACTGCCGGTCTATCTCTACCGCAACAAGTGCAAATGGCGATGTTTGCTCTAACTTGTCTAATGGACTC
>NZ_JBFRKI010000071.1:0-619 GCF_041469245.1 Vibrio sp. 10N.286.51.B11
TCATTCCACAGATTATTTCATTCTTCTTCTCGTACTTTGTATTGAAGATAAAGAATCCGGTAGAAGCTTTAGGTTGTGTAACCGGTGGTCGAAGTGCAAACCCAGCGTTCGCTGCATTGATGGAAAAAACAGGCAACGCAACGCCAGTATTCTCTTTTACTGTGACTTACGCCGTAGCCAACGTGTTACTGACTCTATGGGGCCCAATTATCGTCGGCATTATTACCGTTAATGCGGGTATGTAATTAAAACCTACAACTCATTATAGATTTAAAAAATCATCAACTTATTAACAGACCTACCCAATCAAAAATAGGGTAGGCCTGAATAATCACGCTTAAGTAAAACACTTTATTTAATTACAAGTGTTTAATATTAAATTATTAGGTAAATATTATGACTACACAAAATACAAATATCGACTTTTCAAAATTCGCTGATTTAAGCCCATTTGAATTAAAAGACAAATTAATTGAAGTGGCGCAAGCAGTGCCAGACCGTGCTTTACTAGACGCAGGTCGTGGTAATCCAAACTTCTTAGCAACATTGCCACGTAAAGCATTTATTCGTTTGGGTGAATTTGCAGTAATGGAAGCGGAACGTAACTACGCTTACCTAG
>NZ_JBFRKI010000072.1:0-708 GCF_041469245.1 Vibrio sp. 10N.286.51.B11
TCCACCTTAGGAAATTGCTCCTGAAATTGTTCGGAAAACGCCCAGTGGCTTGTGGCTCGTTTGCCATCGAGAACGCCAGCACACGCGAGAACATAAGAACCAAGGCAAAGTCCTACCAGCAACTTCCCTTTATCATGATGCTCTATTAACGCCTCTATAAGTCGCTCACTTGGCTCTGGCAGGTCATTTGGCCAGCTTGGAATAATTATAATATCAGCTTCTTGGATAGCACTTAAATCGCTATCTACCACCACACCAAATCCAGAGCTTGTTTCCAATGGCGAGCTTTTTTCGCTACAGATTTTCAAGTCAAACCGAAGCGGCTGATCGAAAAAGATATCTTGAAACACCATACAGGGTACAGAGAGATGAAAAGCACTGATCCCTTCAAAGGCAATCAAAGTGATTTTGACTAACTCGGTTGATTTCTCCATATTTGTCTCGATTTGCGCGAATATTGACTTTCGAGACAGTATGGCAAGATTACCGAAAATAGCATACTAAATCACATAGAGAATATGACTCATGAGTGAATTTAGAGAGGTATTATGAAGATCCATCACCTACGTAGCGCAACTTTTATCATTGAATCTGGCGAAAAATTTATCCTTATTGATCCTATGTTGGGGAAAAAAGGCTCTATGCCTCCGTTTTCAGTCATTAAGGCTAAGGCCGCGAAAAATCCAACGGTTGAGATGCCAAGTAATG
>NZ_JBFRKI010000073.1:0-212 GCF_041469245.1 Vibrio sp. 10N.286.51.B11
ACCATTATTTGGTACTTAACAAATAATGGTCTTTATAGACCTGATGTTGAGACAAGTAATTCCCCTTTAGTTCAGTTGGTAGAACGGCGGACTGTTAATCCGTATGTCGCAAGTTCAAGTCTTGCAAGGGGAGCCATTTTTAAAGGACTTCATTTTATATGAGGTTTTAATTGAAGAGTTTAACTCTTTAAGCAAAGAATTTAGTGTGCCGA
>NZ_JBFRKI010000074.1:0-296 GCF_041469245.1 Vibrio sp. 10N.286.51.B11
TGGAGGCGCCTCCCGGAGTCGAACCGAGGTCCACGGATTTGCAATCCGCTGCATAGCCACTCTGCCAAGGCGCCTTCAATAGTGTTTTAAGAGAACAACTCTTTTGATTAATACCAAGCGAGGTAATAATCAAATAGATGGTGCCCCGGGCCGGACTTGAACCGGCACAACGCGAACGTCGAGGGATTTTAAATCCCTTGTGTCTACCAATTCCACCACCAGGGCACGCAATTTTTTATTGCGATGCCGATTACTGAAAAGTAAAACACCATCTTAATGCTGACGCCAATCAACAT
>NZ_JBFRKI010000075.1:0-1672 GCF_041469245.1 Vibrio sp. 10N.286.51.B11
ACCACCAGGGCACGCAATTCTTTATTGCGATGCCGATTACTGAAAAGTAAAACACCATCTTAATGTCGAAATGAATCAACACTACAAAATTTGGAGCGATACATCGGGTTCGAACCGATGACCTCAACCTTGGCAAGGTTGCGCTCTACCAACTGAGCTAGTATCGCATTTTCATTCTTATTATCTCTTAACTTATCAAACTAAGAGAAAGAATGGAGGCGCCTCCCGGAGTCGAACCGAGGTCCACGGATTTGCAATCCGCTGCATAGCCACTCTGCCAAGGCGCCTTTAATAGTGATTTAAGAGAACAACTCTTTGTTCATCACTCTACTCAAAATGTAGAAGCTAGATAGATGGTGCCCCGGGCCGGACTTGAACCGGCACAGCGCGAACGCCGAGGGATTTTAAATCCCTTGTGTCTACCAATTCCACCACCAGGGCAACGCAATCTTGCGAGGCCGATTACTGAAAAGTAAAAACACCATCTCTCAGCGACCTAAGCCGTAAGAACGAGGTGTACTTTAACGGAAGGAAAAAATTCGTCAACAATAAATTTTATCTTTTAATTCAAGTGATTAATTATCGAACTCAAAAGAATAAATTTAGTGCAGCTTGTACGGTTCTTATACTTGGATTTCTAATTTAAACGGACAAATCACTGACAACCATTGATTCAAATACCAATTGAATGCGGTGATTTTATTGTTTTAAACCAAGCAAATGGCGTTTTCATGTGCTTTTCACATTCAACGATTAGAGTTTGAAGTAACTCTTATTAAGAAGTAAACATGTGAAACCACTAAAACGATATCAATATGAGCGCTATGCCGTTCTTTGTAACCTCGCCTACCCTAGAGTTTTTAAGCAGACTCGCTATGGTTTTGACCCTAATGGACAACGCATCATCAAGAACCAGTTTGGTAAAACCATGATTAGAGTGTTGTGGAGTAGCGACAAAGATGAAGTGGTTGTGGTAATCAAAGGATCGCACAGTATCTCAGATTGGCTACTAACCTTTGCTCTATGGACAAGAAGCTGTAAGAGAATTGGGCTCAATTATCGTGTGCATGCGGGTTTCTACCATCTAATGTTTCAAGAGAGCCAGCCAAGTCGTAATGAAGATAAGCTTGGCTTAACCGTTATTGAGCGCTTGGAAGCCACGCTCACACCTCTCATCGAACAAGGAAAAAGAGTGTCTATTACTGGCCACTCTTCCGGAGGCGCTATCGGTTGTGTCTTCGCTGATTACTTTGATCAAAAGTACCCAGGCTGTATTAAACGAATAGTGACTTTTGGCCAACCCGCCATTGGTGATTGGAGCTTTCGAAAGCACTATCGCATGAGTAAGAAGACCTACCGAATTTGCTGTGACATCGACATCGTGACCTTCATGCCACCGGTTCCTTTGCTCTATTGGCATGTAGGTAAAGTGCTTTGGCTTTATAACGGACGAATCTATGAGAACACTCCTACATTAATCCGCCTTGGTCGCTCTATCTTTAGTTGGCTGATAAGACCTTTCTCTTACCACTTGATGAGCAAGTATATCCGTAACAAAGATTTCTTTGATAAGCATTGAAATGGGTACGTAGGAAGCTTTTAGCGGGGCCAGAAACGAAAAAACCAGTCACTAGGACTGGTTTTTTCTGAATGATGGAGGCGCCTCCCGGAG
>NZ_JBFRKI010000076.1:0-203 GCF_041469245.1 Vibrio sp. 10N.286.51.B11
TCCAAATTGTTAAAGAGCTAGATATTTCAAAAGAAATAACCATTTTTAAAGATTCTTAAGGAAGAACACTTAAAGATGGTGGAGCTATGCGGGATCGAACCGCAGACCTCCTCGCTGCCAGCGAGGCGCTCTCCCAGCTGAGCTATAGCCCCATCTGGAAAAGTATTTCCTACTCTTAACTTATTAAACCATCAATCTGTGTG
>NZ_JBFRKI010000077.1:0-517 GCF_041469245.1 Vibrio sp. 10N.286.51.B11
GTTAAAGAGCAAGAGTTTTTAAAGCATTAAACTTTCAAAACCATTTTTAAATACACTCAGTTTTCTATTACTAAGAAAAGTGTGCTTAAAGATGGTGGGCGATACCGGGCTCGAACCAGTGACCCCCTGCTTGTAAGGCAGGTGCTCTCCCAACTGAGCTAATCGCCCATGATAGTTTTGATTCCTTCATGGAGAAAGAATGGTGGAGCTATGCGGGATCGAACCGCAGACCTCCTGCGTGCAAGGCAGGCGCTCTCCCAGCTGAGCTATAGCCCCATATTTTTATTTCCTTGGGAGGAAATGGTGGGCGATACCGGGCTCGAACCAGTGACCCCCTGCTTGTAAGGCAGGTGCTCTCCCAACTGAGCTAATCGCCCCAAATTTTATTTCCTTGGGAGGAAATGGTGGGTCGTGCAGGATTCGAACCTGCGACCAATTGATTAAAAGTCAACTGCTCTACCAACTGAGCTAACGACCCTTTTTACTTCTTGAAGGAAGTGGTATCCCGTAGGGGAGT
>NZ_JBFRKI010000078.1:0-276 GCF_041469245.1 Vibrio sp. 10N.286.51.B11
AAGAGCTTGATTCAATAAATTGAACCATTTTTAAAGACTCTCGTAAGACTTTTTGTCGAACAAGAACGCTTAAAGATGGTGGAGCTATGCGGGATCGAACCGCAGACCTCCTGCGTGCAAGGCAGGCGCTCTCCCAGCTGAGCTATAGCCCCATCTAGGTCGATATTGGTGGGTCTGAGTGGACTTGAACCACCGACCTCCCGCTTATCAGGCGAGCGCTCTAACCAGCTGAGCTACAGACCCAATATCGTCTCTTAACTTTTCTAAACCTAATCA
>NZ_JBFRKI010000079.1:0-260 GCF_041469245.1 Vibrio sp. 10N.286.51.B11
TAACTAATGCGATACTAGCTCAGTTGGTAGAGCGCAACCTTGCCAAGGTTGAGGTCATCGGTTCGAACCCGATGTATCGCTCCAAATTCTCTCTTTTTAGAGAACAGAGTCATTGACTTAAATAATGCATTCGGACGCGGGATGGAGCAGTTTGGTAGCTCGTCGGGCTCATAACCCGAAGGTCGTCGGTTCAAATCCGGCTCCCGCAACCACATTACAGTTAAGCGCTATCTGTTGCCCAAGGCAGTAAGAGCAGCGAT
>NZ_JBFRKI010000080.1:0-342 GCF_041469245.1 Vibrio sp. 10N.286.51.B11
GGAATGATCAACCCGAACTCAGAAAGTAGGGCGCGCATGCGATTCATAAGCGCGGTGCGTTCACGAACCCAATGCTCTCTCATTCTATGTACCGATAGGATGGCTTGTTGCTCTGGTGATTTTACGGGCACAAAGCGAGTGGATGGTCGCTGAACAGCTTCGCAGATAGCTACTGCATCATTAAGGTCGTTCTTCCCTTTAGTTCGATAAGGAACCACGTATTTAACGGCCATGATGCGGGCGTCATGACCCAGTTTATTGAGTGTTCTTGCCCAATAATGTGCACCACCACACGCTTCAACGCCTATACGCATGAGTGGCATATTTGCTATTGTAGTCAGT
>NZ_JBFRKI010000081.1:0-549 GCF_041469245.1 Vibrio sp. 10N.286.51.B11
ATCAGTTGACCACTACACTTCACGAATACGAGGGATGCTCTATTTCTTAGCTTATATACCCCTCAGGCACCACTTGAGAACACACTTAGCGACTCTCACCTTTAAGCTGAATCTAGCCTACTTTCACCCTTTGAAGTACTTAGAACGAGTCGCTCAATACCATCGAGAGTGGTTTTAAGCTCAATGCATAACAAGAGACATTAAGTCGACTCATTATGAGCTCTAGCGTTCTTAAGAGAAGCCTCCATGATAGAGCCCTAATTACACGTATCCTATAGATTCACAGATAGAGCAGAAGTCAGATTTCGTAGCCGAAAGGCTGTTAACTAATACTGAGAGCCGCTCACTTAATAAAGGAAACATCTACAGCGCATATGGCTCGAGTATCTGAATGCTAAACTTAAAGCTATATACGTTTGAAATAATGCTCGAGTCACCTCACAGCTGGAATCAGAAATAATGTAGTCGTAATCATGAGTTGGTTTGAGGAACACCTAATACCAATTAAAGTAAAAATGTGGTCTAATTAGGATTGATGAATTATTGTGA
>NZ_JBFRKI010000082.1:0-615 GCF_041469245.1 Vibrio sp. 10N.286.51.B11
GGAGTAAATAATCTAACTAATAACTTAATAATGATATTTTTTGGATTATTCAAAATAAATAAAGCATCTCGTTGCTTCGAACCGAATATTAAGAACAAAAGGTTTTATTATGTAATCCCATTTGATGGATCAAATCATCACTTTAACTGTTCGCATAGTTTTTGAAGTGCAACTTACATCTTAAGTGATTGTTTTAAATATATTTATCTTAAACCGGCAAAAGTAGATGATTTTCGAAATCAATTTCAATTAAGTGTTTCCACTTCAAGAACGACAACCTACCTACCGTTGTTTTACTGGCTTACGGCTCTCAACAAAGAGGCAGTTGGCATAATCACCGGGCGTTGTTAATGATATGGACACTTCCACCCACCGTCTAAACTTATAGTCGGTAACATAAATGAGGAAGAGACCATGACCATTGCAACTTTAGGTATCGACTTAGCTAAATCTTCTTTTGCTCTTCACGGAGTAGATTCATCAGGCAAAGTTCTTTTGAAGAAAAATATCAGCAGAAAGAAGTTGTCCGAAACGTTGACCAATATGCCTCCTTGTCTTGTTGGTATGGAAGCTTGCTCCAGTGCTCATTATTGGGCTGTAGTGGTACGCTGAATT
>NZ_JBFRKI010000083.1:0-206 GCF_041469245.1 Vibrio sp. 10N.286.51.B11
CCGCCACGACCGCAGCAAAGCTTTTACTCTAGCGAAGAGTATAGTTAAGAAGACTTATGGTTTGTCTAAATAACGTTGTATGTGGCTGGGCTACCTGGATTCGAACCAGGGAATGCCGGCATCAAAAGCCGGTGCCTTACCGCTTGGCGATAGCCCAACAATGAATGGTCATCTAATGAAAGAAACACATTCTAAATAATGGTGCG
>NZ_JBFRKI010000084.1:0-613 GCF_041469245.1 Vibrio sp. 10N.286.51.B11
ACGTTAGACGTCTCTGGTCTTAAAGACGGCACCATTGCGGTGACGGTGAACGGGACTAACGACTTGGAGGCGCCGGCAAAAGAAGCGGGGACGACATTTACGTTGACGCAAACTAAGCCAACGGTGGACGACAGCCAAACGTCGATTAACCCGACGCACGCAGCGGCGGGTGAGAGCGTGACAATTACCGCTACATTCGACAAAGGCGTCACAACGCCAACGGGTTCGGCGCTGGGTACAGCGGCGATCAACTGGACAGCCCAATCGGGTACTCAAACCCAATGGGTGGGTACAGCAGAAGTAGCGTCGGTTGCAGATTCGGTGAAGAGTGTGGCGTTAACGCTGCAAGGCTTTAGTGATGCAATGGGCAATACCGGTGAGGCATTCACTTCTAGCAAAGCGCTAGCGATGACCCCAACCTTAACCGTTGAAGCTATCAGTGATGTTAACGAAGCGGGCGCTGCAAGCGTTGCAGTCAATGGTAATAGCACACGCTTCGAAACCACCGACACATTGACCATCAAAGCGGTCGATACGGACAATAAAGAAGTCACGCAAACCACGACAGTGGCTGCATTGGGTAAATGGAACGCTACGTTAGACGTCTCTGGTC
>NZ_JBFRKI010000085.1:0-295 GCF_041469245.1 Vibrio sp. 10N.286.51.B11
ATCGCCAGGCTTTAAATTTATTTTCACTTTTTTGAAAGGTGAAGACAAAAGGTATCGTTACTTGCATTAGCAAATAACAACCTCAACAGTGTACTAATCTGTTGATGACAATTTGTTGGAGGGATGGCTGAGTGGTCGAAAGCACCGGTCTTGAAAACCGGCAACCGTTAATAGCGGTTCTAGGGTTCAAATCCCTATCCCTCCACCACTTATTCTTAGAAAAAAGCCTTTGATTATCAAAGGCTTTTTTCGTATCTGAAACATAGAAAAGTCACCTAATACCAATCCGGAAAAT
>NZ_JBFRKI010000086.1:0-297 GCF_041469245.1 Vibrio sp. 10N.286.51.B11
GTTAAAGAGCAAGAGTTTTAAGTGTTAAATTTTTAAACCCATTTTTAAATACTCTCTTACGAGAATGCTTAAAGATGGTGGGCGATACCGGGCTCGAACCAGTGACCCCCTGCTTGTAAGGCAGGTGCTCTCCCAACTGAGCTAATCGCCCATAAAGTTTTAATTCCTAATGGAAGGAATGGTGGAGCTATGCGGGATCGAACCGCAGACCTCCTGCGTGCAAGGCAGGCGCTCTCCCAGCTGAGCTATAGCCCCATATTTTTATTTCCTTGGGAGGAAATGGTGGGTCGTGCAGGA
>NZ_JBFRKI010000087.1:0-251 GCF_041469245.1 Vibrio sp. 10N.286.51.B11
TCCTGCACGACCCACCATTCTTTCTCCACGAAGGAATTAAAACTATCGTGGGCGATTAGCTCAGTTGGGAGAGCACCTGCCTTACAAGCAGGGGGTCACTGGTTCGAGCCCGGTATCGCCCACCATTCTCTAAATATTCTTGGAAGTTAAATCTCCAAACCACTTCTTATGTCGCTGGTTGGATTTTTCGACTGTGAGAGTCTTTAGAAAATGAACTTCACAAGAAGTCTCATTGCTCTTTAACAATTTGG
>NZ_JBFRKI010000088.1:0-208 GCF_041469245.1 Vibrio sp. 10N.286.51.B11
CCACGACTTTGAACGTTCAAACGGTTCGAGATTTGTAGACCCGCAGCGTCATCTTTTGCGCTGTTGATTTTTGAGCCAGAAGCTAGACGCTCCATTGATGTTTGTTGTGCGCTGTTTGCGTTGTTTAGGTAACGTTGCGCTGTCATCGCTGAAACGTTTGTATTTACATTCACTGCCATGGTGATTTCTCCAATTGATTTTCCGGTAT